>SKLD01000504.1 GCA_007123395.1 Opitutales bacterium | reverse complement strand
GGATGAGGCCCACGCTTTCGCGCATACGGGGATCTTCAGTGTCGACAAGGTTGGACTCCGGCGGCGCTTCGTCGACCTGCCGCCGCTCCGCTTGGATACGCTGGATCTGGCGCTGCGCGGGCTCGGGGCCGGGGCGAACGGGCGGCGAGGGTACCCGTTCCGCGTCGCCGAAAATCGGCGGTATGCCGGTGTCGTCGCCATTGTTCTCCTCGGGCAGGGCTTGGGCGGCGGCGAAGGGGGCGTAAAGAAGGACGGCGAGGAAGACGAACACGGGGCGGGCGGCGGCAAATACGGAGGTGCGTGCGGGGATTCGGTTTTCGGTGTGCATGGGTTTTCTCGTTTCTCTGCGGTCTAGTTGATGGCGGCGTCTTTCAGCTCGAAGGAGGACAGTTCGAAGGTGGCGTCGAGGATACGGGGATCGCGTGTGTTGGCCGTGATCTGAAAGGAACCCAAGGAAATGTAGGGTGATTCTCGTTTGAGACGCTCGTCAAATTGAATAAGATTTTCGATACGCGCTTGGCGGATGGCAACGCGCACGGAATGGTAGTTGAAAATGTCGGATTCCTGCGTGCTCGGGCTTGTGATGGTGAAGCTCACGCCGGTTTCGCGGGCGATGCCGTCGAGGCGTTCGGAGAGCTGCGAGGCGGTGAAGGTGCGGCGCGGGTCGAGCCCGGCGCGGGCGCGCTCCAGCTCGCGCTCGGCGTCGCTGGCCTGCGCGAGGGTGCGGTTGTGGTCTTCGAGGCGGTTCTGCTGGATACGGTAGGTCACACGCTCGGAGCGGACGTTGCCCCAGAGGCTTGAGAACCACAGGAGCAGAAGAACCCAAACAAAGGCGGCGAGGAGAACGCGCTCGCGCAGGGAAATGGCGTTGAAAAGATTATGGAGCATTGGTCTTTAGTCTTCTGTCTCCGGATTATCGCTCCCCATGACGACGTCGTCCCGTGTGGCCGCGGCTTCTTCCGCACGCGGGATTTCGCTGAAGCGCACGACGAGGTCAAAGCGGGTGCGGTCTTCGCGTGTTTCCACGACGGTTTCGGCACTGCCGATGTAGTCGAGGCGGTTGAGGCGGTCGGCATAGGCGTTGACCGGGGCGACGGCGTTGGCGAGGCCTTCGATGCGCAGCTCGTTGTAAACGGTGGCGCGCACGCGGGTGAAGTAGACGGACTCCGGGCGCACCCCGTTGATCAACTCCAGCATGCGGAAGGGGGCGAGATCCTGCTCGGTGCTTTGCGTGAGGCGGCTGGCCAGCGCCCAAGTGTCGTTGATCCGCTGCACGCGCGGCTGGTCCGCGGCGATGCGTTCGGCGCGGTTGGCATTGTAGAGACCGAGGCCGAAGTGGAACCCCTGGAGGAGGAGGAGGAAGCCGAGGAAGTAGACGGCGGCGACCGTTGCCTTGAAAATGTAGCGTGACGTCCGGCGGTCCTTGCGGGTTTTCGCGCCCCATTCGGGCGGGCGGATGTCCGCGTCCCACACCGCGTTGTGGTCGAGTGCGAGCGGGCGTTCGCGGATTTCGCCGGTCGCCGCGGGCGTGTCCTCGCCGGGCTCGCCGGGCGTTGTGTCGGCGTCGGCGTTGTCCGCCGGCAGGAGGCGGCGGTGGCGGCAAACAATGCGTCGCTCGCCCTCCACAAAGATGCCTTCGCCGACAAACACGCCTTCCTCGACGGCCCATTCTTCGCCGCCGGGGACGGCTTTGGCGAGCTTGGCGCGCGTAGCGAGGACGGCCTCGTTACTCATGAACTCGTCGTTCACGCGCCGGGCGGATACGCGCGCGGGGATGGATTCGCCGGGCTCGAAATAGACGGCGGCGACGGAGCCGTTTTCCGCCACAAAACGGACGGTGCGGCGCGTGAAGGTGTCGCCGAGGATGGTGACGAAGCCGGGGAAGGCGTGGAAAAAGCCCTCGAGGTTGTTCATGCCCAGCTTGGCGAGGCGGGCGTGCGGCGCGGCGTAGACGAAGGCACGGTTTGCCTTGGCGTCGAAGAGAAAGCCCCAGTGGAGATGCTCCATGGGAAAGGGCGACTCGCCTTCGAGGAGGAGCGCGATGGCCCCGCGCCGGTCGGCCGGGGCGACGTCTTCCGGAATCTCAAACCGGTGGCTGTAGAAAGTATCCGTCGGCGCAAGAAGAATCCGGCGCTCGGGGATGCGGGCGCGGATACGGCTTTTCAAGTCTTCAACGAATACACTCATGAAGAAAAACGAGGGGCGATTGCAAAAGGGGAGGTGCTACAGTGTCCATCACATTCTACGGTTCTCGATGAGGTGGACAACCTCAAACGGGTAGCCGAGGCGCGCGCTGTCGCCGCGTGCGGTGCGCGCGGTGCCGCGGGCATCGCCCGCGCGGCGGTCTTCGCGGGCTTGCGAACGGTCGGGGGAGGATACGGCGTCGCGCCCGCGCGTGCTACCGCCCGCACCGGGATCGGCCCCGCGCCAGCGCACCAGCGCGCTGAGGAGAAACCGTGCCTCGCCCCGGCGTGCCTCGACTTCGACACGCAAGAGGCTCGACTCGTAGCCCGCGAGGCGGCTGCGCGTGGGAAAGAACAACTCGTCGCGGCTGCGGATGGGGCGGTCTTCCGCCGTGCCGAGCTGGCCGTCCGCACCCGCACGGTAGTCTTGGATCATGTAGGCGTCGACGGCGTTCAATTCGTGCAGGACGGCGAGGACGTCCTGCGAGGCGGTGTTCACGTTCACCGGATCGGTGTGGTCGAGGGAGAAGAGGTTGCGGAACCGGCGAAGCTGCGGTTTGGCGTTGCCGTCCTCATCCCAGAACGCATCGCGGTAGCCATAGACCAGTTCCAGCTCGTCCCACGTCCGCAGGGGAGCGTTGCGCGGGCGGTAGGGCGGATTGAGGCGCAGGTAGTCGTCGCCGTCGAAGCCGCGGATGCGCGCCTCGTCGTCCTCGTCCATCCAGTCGAGGAGGGTGTCGGCGAGGGTCTGGCCTTCAAGCATGTCGAGTTCGAGGTACTCGAAGACGCGGATCAGCGTCTCGTATTCGACGTCGCGCAGCGGAATACGCCCGCTCTCGTCAGTCACAGTCACGCTCAGGCGGATGCCGTCCTCCTCCGGCAGGTCGAGGAAGCGGCGGGGGTTGCCCCAGCCCTGCACGGGGGCGTAGAGCCCGCCGTCGATTTCGCGCAAGGCGTTGATTACAGCGAGGGTTGCCTCGAGGGTCGAGAAGGCCTGCGCGCGCAGGTCGTCGCGGTGCTGGAATAGCCCGGAATAGCGGATCTTCGAGAGCGCTTCCTGCTGGAAGGCGAGGACGATGAAGGAAAAGAGGACGATGAAGGCGAGCACGGCCACGATGATACTGCCGCGGCGGCGATGGCGCGGTGCGGTAGCAAGACAGTAGCCGCCTGACTTTTGGTCGGCAGCCCGGCGGGCGCGGCCGACGGTGCTGCGTCTTTCCGGTCGGCGGGAAACGGTCCCGGCGGCGGCCCGCTCGGCGGCGGTGCCGCGGGTTCTACTAGAAAAGGGGAACATCGCGGTTGGATTGGGGGATGAACACGTTGCGCGAGGTCGTTTCGTCTTCGTAGGCGAAGTGCAGGCGGAGGAATTGGGGGAGTTCGTATTCGTCGTTCTCGTCGCGGCGGGGGCTCTCGAGCGTTTCCCAGACGTCCATCTCCGCGTCGTAGTAGCAGTATTCGATGCGCTCGACCCAGCGCGACACTTTGGTCCGGTAGAGTTCGTCGACCCGCTCGAACGACTCTTGCAACTCCGAATACCACAGGAGCGACAGCCCCTCGCGCGGCTCGAAGAAGAGGTAGCAGACGACGTCCGGCAGGCGGATGCCCTCGCGCGCGAAGAGCGGCGGGGCCTCCGTCTGACGGAACATCATGAGGGGCGGGTCCATCTCGCTCCAGTCCGGCGGGCGGCCCCACTGCACAGGCAGACCTTCGGTGCCCTCCGCCGTGGAGGCGCGCGATTGCGTCAGGGCCGTGTTGAGAAACATCGACACCCCCTCCGCGTGCTGCTGGAAGAAGTCGTGGTCGGTGTCGTCCATCCAGATGCGGCTCAGCGAAAAGGTGTGGAAAGCGAGCGCGACCATCAGCATCCCCACGATGGCGAGCGTGAGGATGATCTCGATGAGTGTGAGCCCGGCTTTTTTCGGAGAATGTTTCATTGCCAGTCGAGAAAGCCGCGCTCGAACTCCACCGCGTCTTTCATCTCAGAGAGGAGGCTGGAGCGGTCGACGGGGTCGGACCACGTCGGCCGCAGGAGGAAAAACGTCTCCTCGTGCTCGACGGGCAATCCGCCCTCGGGGTTTTCGAGTTCGATGGTGAGGCGGACGCGGAAGAGATCGGGCACCGTCGTGGGCTCGGCGATGCCGCGCCACGTCGCCCGCCCGCGGTCGAGGGTTTCGATGGTGTCGCCGCGTTCGAACTCATCGAGGTCCGGCTCCTGGATGGCGATGCTGCGCACGAAGCGGATGTCGCCCTGCCGGTCGGCCTCGATCTCCATGAGACGCAGGGCCGTGAGCGTGTTGGCAAAGCTCTGCGTGAGCACGGCAAAGGCCAGCCCCGCGATGGCAAGGGCGATGAGCGCTTCGATCAGGGTGAAGCCCGCGCGCGGTTTCAGGGTGGTGTTCATTCTTCGATTCTCAACTCGACGGCGGAAAACGGATCGTAGCGGTGGCGCGTTGTTTCGCCCGCGAAGCGGATCTCCGCCTCGAAGGGGGTCGACGAGCGGTCCGGCTGGAAACGCACGCGCGTGATCTCCGCCCGTTCCTCGGTTAGGGCGCCCGAGCGCAGTCCGCGTTCAGGCAAAAGCTGGAAAAACGTAATGCGGATGTCGGCTTCCTCCGGATCGTGCCCCGTCTCGAGCACGGCCAGCTCGGAGTTGACCGCGTTGGTCACGACAAACGCGCTGCGTTCGCGGTCAAAGCGGAGAAAGGTCGTCTCTTTCTCCATCGCGGCTTGGTAACGCGCCTCGCGCACCGCTTGGCGCAGCGTGCGGTCAAGCGGCGGCGCTCCGAGGCCCTCGAAGATCGGGGTTACGTTGACCACGACCAGCCCCGCGAGGAGCGTGAGCAGCCCCATCACGATCAATACCTCGACGAGCGTGAATCCACCGCGCGGGCACCGCCTCCTGTCATTGCGTGCATCCATTCAATTCCTGAATTGTAATCAACACCGTCTTCCCGATCCGCGCAAGTCCGGCGCGAGCGGCGCTTCGTGATTGGCAACGGCGCGGCGGCGTGTTTTCCCTTCTTCTCCATGGAACTCAAGGAAAACAGCGCCGTCCTCTTCCAAGGCGACTCGATCACCGACTGCGGGCGCGACCGCAACCAAGAGGCGCCCAACGCCGGGCTCGGCGGCGGATACGCCGCACGGGTCGCGGGCGACCTCCTCGACGCGCGGCCCGCGCTCGGGCTGCGTTTTTACAACCGCGGGATCAGCGGCCATCGCGTCGTCGATCTCTACGCCCGCTGGCGGGTGGACGCCGTCAACCTTCGGCCCGACGTCATCAGCATCCTCATCGGGGTCAACGACACATGGCACCGCTTCAACCGCGACAACGGGGTCGAAGTGCCGCGCTACGCGCAGGTCTACCGCATGCTCCTCGACTACACGCGGGAATGCCTGCCGGAGGCGCGCCTTGTCTTGATGGAGCCGTTTGTCCTCCCTGTGGGAGCCGTCGAGCCCCCATGGGAAGACGAGATGCGGCAACGCAGGGACGCCGTCCGGCGGATCGCCGAAGATTACGGTGCCGTCTTCGTTCCACTCCAGAAGCCGTTCGAGGACGCCGCCCGGCGCGGCGGCGGTCCCGCCCACTGGCTGAGCGATGGCGTCCACCCGACACCCGCCGGGCACGCCCTCATCGCCCGCGAGTGGCTGCGCGCGACCGGACTGTGAGCGCGCCGCCACCTCCGTGCGCAAGCCCTCGCCGCCCGGAAACGCGGCCCTTGTGCCCCCGCGAATAACCGCGCAAAAAAAAAGACCGGCCCCATGCAGAACCGGTCTTTTTCTCCCATCGGAGAAACATCAAACAAAAGTCACTTTGCTGCCTTCTTCTTCCGCCGGCGCATGTGCAGGAAGTGCCCCGCAATGAAGAGCAAAAGAACGCTCGCCCCAAGATAGGTCGCCGGCTCGGGCACCGGGATGACCCCGCCGTAGGGCTGGAGGCGGGCGATGGCTGTGTAGCTGTCTTCCTCTTTTCCGTCGATCGTGAAGAAATCTTTAGGCTCGAGACCTTGCCATTTGAAAGCGAGGTCGGGCGGAAAGCCGTCGTCTTGCGCTGGATCAGGCCAACCGGGCACATCTAAAAAGGAGTATTGGGCGTCGTCTGCCAAGGTGGACCGGTTAAACCAAAAGACGAAGGTGACGATTTCATCGCTGGGGATTGTGAGCGGGTTTCCGCCCGTTCCATCTGGACCGTCGAAATGCGCAAAATCACTTACATCCCGTGTATCGGTCCAATTATTTGGTTTGAAACCGCTAACTCCATTCTTAAGCGACCAGCCCGTTGTCGGGCTCTGTTCCACGCCTTCAAAATACATCCTCAGATTAGGATCACGGTCTAAATCCAAGTTTGCATCTCCGTGGTTCGGTTTATAGAGCCCTACGTCGGATAGCCTTCCGTAAAAATTATCGTTGTCGGAATTACTAGGATCGGTATTTGAGCGCTGTCCCACGTTCAGGATCGCCATTCCGTCAGAATAGAAGATTAAGGAACCGAAAACATCTATCGGGGCAAAGCCGGGGAAATCGCCTTCACTCTTCGGAATGGCTCCATCAAACGTGTAGGCATCAATCGGATCGATATT
>SKLD01000492.1 GCA_007123395.1 Opitutales bacterium | reverse complement strand
GATGGAAGTGGTTGGACAACACACCGTAAGCCAGCAGCTCCACGCCCGAGAAAGCCGCCGCCTTGCGCATCGCCGCCACCAAGGCATCCCGCTCCGCCTCGCCCAGCAGCCCCAACTGCCGCGTCACCCGGCACACACAGTGAAACGCCGCGCGCCGCGAACTCTTGATTCGTAGATGGTAAGCCATGACGCAAAGCATCCTCACAAATCCATCCCTCAACACAAGGAAAATAATAATCTATGAGTTGTATAACGAAATTAATTAATTCAGATATAAGTATTTTTAAAAACATATCAGAGTTAATTTATTTGACGCATAGTTGTGGGTGGCGGGTGGCTTTAGATCGGGCGGCTTAGGCGGGACCGGTATTTTGCGGAGAGGCGGTCATTGTGTTCACGTCCGCCGGGGAGGTTGGCACTGCGGAGGAGGGGTGGTTCGTATCCGGCGTTTTCCATCCATGCGATGGCTTCGAGGACGGCGAGGTTGAGGAGGAGGCAGCCGGAGACGGTGGAGAGGGGAGCGGTCTTGAGGCCCGTGTTGCCGACGGGCAGGGCGGCGTCGCCGGGCGGCGTACGATTGTCGAGGACGTGGTCGGCGATTTCGAAGAGTCTTTTGCCCGATGTGTGTTCGCTTTCGGTGGTTTCCGACATGGGCAGGCTGGTGACGCCGACGACAATGCCATCCGCCGCTTTCGCACCGAGGGCGACTTCAAGCGGACTCGGATTTTTGCCCGAGTTGGAAATGACGATGGCGACCTCGCCGGGCTCGAAGCCGAACTGCCATGCGTAGCGCTGGAAGAGCTTTTCGCCGTAACCCGGCACGACCTCGGCCCATCCGCCGCCGGGGTCGACAATGGTGCTCACGGGGACCAGCCCGCCGGCGCGGTGGACGATTTCCCGCGCGACAATTCCGGAATGCCCGCTGCCGAAGACATGGAGGACGCCGCCTTGTGCGAGCGACTGCCCGATGGCTTTACCGACAGCGCTCAAGGCGGTGGCGTTGGTTGCAACGGTCTCTTCGACGAGTTGGTCGCAGGCGGTGAGGTAGCGTTTGGAGAGGCCGGAGAGCGGGGAGGCGGCGCCTTGGTCAGAGGTCTTTTTCATGGATCCAATTCTCAGTAGCGGCACCGGACCATGCGTCCGGGACATACGGCAAGAAGAAACGTCTCTCCGGCGCGCGGGTCTCCATGGGGAAATACATCCACACACGCTGGCCGTAGTGGAAGAGCCATTGCGGATTTTCCGGATGCAGGTACAACCAGGAGCCCATGCCCGTGTCGAAAATCAGGTAGGCACCATCCAGATCGTTGATGTGAATGAATCCGTGCAGTTCGCTGTAGACCCACGGGCGCGCTGGTGTCCACATTCCGGCGAGGACGTAGCCGACGGGCGTGGAATACCAGAGGCCATCGTTGATAGAGTCGGCTGGTGACTGACCGACAAACGGGTGGCCCTCTCCGCTGAGAACCGTGAAGAAGCGGACAAGTCCCCACTCAAGCGGAAAACCTCCGAACGCCGTGGCACCGGCCTGCAGGGCGATGATTCCGTCCTGCTCGGGCGTATAGTGGAAATATTCGCTGATTCTGGCGTCGTGGGTCCCGAGGACATCGACTTCGGCGACGTGGTTGAAGCTCACCTCGTCGATGGCCCAGCCGATTGCGGGGTTTCCGTCGAGATCGGTGCGTGGCACGTAATCTCCGCCTGTCGACTCGGGCACGGGATCGAGAACGAAGCGAAAACGAAGGTGGAGTGTCCGCTCCTCATAACCTTGGAGGTGGATTTTGGTTTCTTCGAAGGAGTCCATCAGGGCACTGTCCGGGGCGGTTGCCGCCGTGCCCCGCAGGGACCAGACGGTTTCCCACAGCTGCTTCGCAGGGTCGGTGGACACTTCGATGAGCGCGACTTGGTTGTGTGTGGCGTGAGTGACCTTATGGCGGAGGCGCAGAGTGGCCTCGGGATTGGGCATGAGCAGGCTTTTCAAGGAGGCTGTTTCCGCTTGTCCCGCCCGCGCGGCATCGGGATGGCCGAGGAGAATCACGGTTCCGCCGCTCGCCCTCGAATCGGCTACGATGGGTTCGTATCCCGAGACATCGAACTGAAACCGTTCGCCGGAGGATCCGTCCTCGATCCACGTTGCCGGGCGGAAAGAAAGCTCGCGCAATCGTTTCGCGTCGGCAAAGGACGGCACTGTTACGGACACTGTATTAAGCGCCTTGCTCCAGAGATGCTTTTCGCCATGCACGCGGGCAAGGTAGCGCGGTTCGGTGGGGACGTAGGGGTCGAACACCTTGGTTGTGTAGGTGTATTCGCTCTGCGCTGTGCCGGCAACGCCGCTGACGGTCACGGTGAACGCGCGCTCCTTGGCTGAGTCGAGGAAGTCAAAGGCAGGGGTCTTGGGCGAAATGTCTTTGGGATACCACACGAGGTGAGCGCCGACTTGAGAAGCCGGGGGTTGGTTTTCGACGGCGACCGGAAAATCCGCGCCGTCGCGGGTCACAGTGACCGAAGCCTCGGAAAAGTCCGCGCCCTCGGCGGCAAACGACCATCGGGGGTATACCAGGTTTTGCGGCACATAGCCGGACGGCGGCCACGCGATGAAACCGTCGCGAAGATCGGGGTAGGGCGCATGGGTGTTCTCATCCTGCACCCAGAGGACATTCGTGGGGAGGTGCGCCCCGCTGCCGGGCACATCGCCCGAACCCATTTCGCGGTGCGGAGGATGCAGCAGCCAGCGGCGGTGTCCCACCCGTGGATTCTCACCGGCTTCGCGGATGTATGAGGTGATGGCGGCTGGTCCCACTGGGCCGAGCCCGATATTTCCCTCTCTGGCGGCGTCAGCTCCGGCGGATGAGTAAAACGGCCACGTTCCTTCAACGGGCGCGTGTGGATTCCATGTTGCCGAGGAGCCGAGAGCCGCATGACTCAAGCTGACCATGAGGGCGGCTTCCTGGGCCGCGCTATTGCGCTGGTCCGTGAATTCGACCCATGCAGGCACCCCCGCCATGGCGCGGAAAAAGTTCACCCGTAGACGGGTGGCCTCGATCCACTCCGGCGAGACGGAGCCGGCTGGCTTCGGCAGGGCGATGCTGTAAGTGCCGCTCCAGTCCATTTCCACACTTTCCGAGGCGTAGTAGACGCTGCGGTAGCATTGACGCACAGCCTCGCGGTCCGAGGTGTCGACGGACAAGCCTCCGCCACTGATAGCGGCGGCTCCGAGGCATGCGGAGCACAGTAGCATATGCGCGGCGATGCCGGGTAATGGCTTGGAAATCCGGGTCATGTAAATGCGTATTCTCTCGTTTTTGGGTGATTCAGCCCCCTTCGACAACGGTAAATACGCGCGTTCGGCCGACCTTGGATTCATTCCCCGCGGCAAATCCGCCGCGCAACTTTCCCTTATGACCCATCAAATAATCCGGATACGTTGATATTTTACCTTGCAAACCGGTGGAAGCAGGTTCTGTTTGAAGCCCTTATGCTGAAAGAATTCAAGTTTTCCTCGGAATCGGTGGCGGAAGGGCACCCGGACAAGGTGGCCGATTTTATATCGGACAGCATTCTGGACGCCTGCCTTGCGCAGGATCCGCACAGCCGTGTGGCGTGCGAGACGCTTGTGAAGAGCAACATCGTGACGCTTGCGGGCGAGATAACATCCAAGGCGAAGTTCGACATCAACGAAGTCGTGCGCGATGCCATCCGCGAAATCGGCTACGTGGATAAGCGCGACGACGATGTCTTCCATGCGGACGATGTCTTTATCGCGAACTACCTGACAAAGCAGTCGCCGGACATCGCACAGGGGGTGGACGCCCGTGCCGCCGAAAACAAGGCGACGGAAGAGCAGGGCGCCGGCGACCAAGGCATCATGTTCGGCTACGCATGTAACGAGACGCCTGAGCGCATGCCCGCCGCGATTATGTTTGCCCACCGCATCCTGCGCCGTCTGGCGGAGGCCCGGAAGAACCGCGAGGTCGATTTTCTGCGCCCGGACGCGAAGAGCCAAGTTGCCGTCCACTACGCCGCCGGCTGCGTGACCCATATCGACAACGTTGTCGTTTCCACGCAGCACACGGAGTCCGTTTCTTACGAAGAGCTTTCGGGCTTCATCAAGAACAAGATTATCGCCGAGGTTCTGCCGAAGAATCTTCTTTCCGACCAGACCGAGTACCTCATCAACCCGACGGGCAAGTTTGTCATCGGCGGACCGCAAGGTGACGCGGGCCTCACCGGTCGCAAGATCATCGTCGACACCTACGGGGGCTGGGGCCGCCATGGGGGCGGCGCGTTTTCCGGCAAAGACCCGTCCAAGGTTGACCGATCCGCCGCCTACATGTGTCGCTGGGTGGCCAAGAACATCGTCGCCGCCGGTCTCGCCGACATCTGCGAACTGCAGGTCGCCTATGCCATCGGCTATCCCAACCCGACCTCCATCCACGTGGAAAGCTTCGATACCGGCAAAGTGGAAGACGAAGTGATCGCCCGTGCCGTGCGGGAAGTCTTCAGCTTCAAGCCGGCCGACATCGTGCGCCAGCTCGACCTCCTGCGCCCGATCTACCGGCAGTCGACCAACTACGGGCACTTCGGCAAGGCCGAACTCCCGTGGGAACAGGAAAACCGCGTCGAAGAACTGCGCAAAGCCGCCGGACTGAAGGTTTCCTCCTCCGCCGCCTGAGGCACGGCCCCGTCCACACCATAAAGCAAACTCAAAGATAAGATTTTCATGTCAACAGAGACAGTCACAGAACAAGACTACAAAGTAGCGGACATCTCGCTCGCCGATTTTGGCCGGCGCGAGATCGAAATCGCTGAGAACGAAATGCCCGGCCTCATGGCCACCCGTGAAAAGTATGCCGCTGAACGGCCGCTTGCGGGCGTGCGCATCATGGGATCACTCCATATGACGGTGCAGACCGCCGTCCTCATTGAGACCTTGCGGGATCTGGGCGCCGACGTGCGCTGGTGCTCGTGCAATATTTTCTCCACGCAGGACCACGCCGCCGCCGCTATCGCGGCTTCGGGGGTGCCCGTCTTCGCATGGAAGGGGGAGACGCTCGAGGAGTATTGGTGGTGCACCTACAAGGCGCTTACGTGGCCGGACGGGCGCGGCCCGCAGCTTATCGTCGACGATGGCGGCGACGCCACGCTCCTTATTCACAAGGGCTACGAGCTGGAGGAAGGAAGCGACTGGGTGGACACCGATTCGGAGAGCGATGAAGAGGCTGTCATCAAGGACCTCCTCAAACGCGTGAAGTCCGAGGATCCGATCCGTTGGCATAATGTCGTGAAGGACTGGAAGGGCGTTTCGGAAGAGACCACCACCGGTGTGCACCGCCTCTATGAGCGCCAGAAGGCCGGCACGCTCCTCGTTCCCGCGATCAACGTCAACGACTCCGTCACGAAGAGCAAATTCGACAATCTCTACGGCTGCCGCGAGTCCCTCATCGACGGCATCAAGCGCGCCACCGATGTCATGATCTCCGGCAAGGTCGCGGTCGTCTGCGGCTACGGCGACGTCGGCAAAGGCTGTGCCGCCGCCCTCAAGGCCAACGGTGCCCAAGTTGTCGTCACGGAAGTGGATCCAATCTGCGCCCTGCAGGCGGCTATGGAAGGCTTTCGCGTTCTCACGATTGAGGACACGCTGGGCTGGGGCAACATCTACGTAACGACGACCGGCAACAAGGATATCATCCGCGCCGAGCACATGGAGAAAATGGCCGATCAAGCCATCGTGTGTAACATCGGTCATTTCGATAACGAGATTCAGATTGCGAAACTCGACAAGGCCAAAGATGTGAAGAAGACGAACATCAAGCCGCAGGTCGACAAATACACCTTCGCCTCCGGCAACAGCATCTACATGCTCGCGGAAGGCCGCCTCGTGAACCTCGGTTGCGCCACCGGCCACCCGAGCTTCGTCATGTCCAATAGCTTCACCAACCAAGTTCTCGCCCAGATCGAGCTTTGGAAGCAGGTCGAAAAGTACACCCCCGGTGTCTATATCCTGCCGAAGCACCTCGACGAGGAAGTGGCGCGCCTGCATCTCGAGAAGATCGGCGCGAAGCTAACCAAGCTCTCGAAGGACCAGGCTGACTATATCGGCGTCAAGCCGGAAGGCCCCTTCAAGCCCGAGCACTACCGCTACTGAGCGGCCGCGCACGGCACAAGACCCGGCGCCGGGCACATCCATTTCAAGGCCGACTCCGCGGGGGTCGGCCTTTTTGCCGGATAGGCCTAAACTTCTTGAAGAAAATTGGCTTGTGTTTGGTTTCCGGATGCTCCATGGTCGCCTCGGAAGATGGGTGAAATTCGTATAAAACGTGAGGACGGGTCGGCGGTTTATCATGTGACATCGCGGGTGATCCAGAAGCGGCGCTTGCTGTTGGAGGGTCAGCGTGAGGTGTGGGTGGCGGCGCTGCACCGTGCGGCGGAGTTCAGCGGGGTGGAGGTGATCACGTATTGTGTGCTGGAGACGCACTTCCACATTCTGGTGCGCATCGATCCGGCGGCGCGGTTGTGCGACGATGCCACCTTGGTGCAACGCTACCGCGCGCTCTACGGGGAGTCGCGCGCGCAGTGGAGCGGGCTCAATGCGGATGAGTTGGCGCACGCGCTCGCCAACGATCCGCCGGAAGTGGCGGAGGCGCTGCGGGAGCGGTTGCGGCGGCGCATGGGGGATATTTCGGAGTTCATGCGGACCTTGCGGCAGCGCTACACGCGGTGGTTCAATCTCGCGCACGGGACGGCGGGGACGCTGTGGGCGGAGCGCTTCGGCAG
>SKLD01000249.1 GCA_007123395.1 Opitutales bacterium | reverse complement strand
CTCGGCTGGATTGGCTACGTGCGGAACGACATCGTATCGAATCCCGAGGGCACGCAGTGGACCTATTACCAGCAGGACGGGTATTTCATCTGGTTCTGGTCGACCCCCGAGGAGGTGGAGTCCTTTTTCTACTACGCCTCCGGTTCCGCGGACAAGGGTTGGGAGTCTTTCGCGGGCGGTTTCGGGAGTTTTCCGTTCCCGACCCTGTGATCCTTCGGTTCATCCCTTTCAAAATTTTGTCAACCCGCCGTCACGGCGGGTTTTTTTATGGGTGATTTACCCGAAAGGGCGGAGCAGGATTGGACTTCGGGAGGAAGACCGGTAGGCTTCAGCGTAAAAATGAAAACCGACACAATACCCGCCCCGCGGATCCGCGATGCAATGGAAGGCATGAAGTCCAACATTGCCTGTGTCATCAAAGGCAAAGACGCCGCGATCGAGAATGTCCTTGTCTGCCTTCTCGCCTCGGGACACGCGCTCATCGAAGATTTGCCGGGGCTGGGCAAGACAACACTCGCCTATTGCCTCGCGCGATCGCTTGATTCCGGATTCAGCCGCATCCAGTTCACGAGTGATCTGCTTCCGTCCGATGTGATCGGCGTGAGTGTCTACGACGAGCGTGAGCGCGGTTTTACGTTCAAGCCCGGGCCGGTCTTCAGCAATATCGTCCTTGCGGATGAAATCAATCGTGCCACCCCGAAGACGCAGAGCGCTTTATTGGAGGCAATGGACCGGGGCAAGGTCTCGCAGGACGGTAAGACGTTGCCCATCGGGCGCCCGTTCATGGTTGTGGCGACGCAGAATCCGGTCGACTACGAGAGCACGTTTCCGCTTCCGGAGAGCCAAATGGACCGCTTTCTCATGCGCCTGCACATGGGGTATCCGGATTTCAATGATGAAATGGAAATCCTGCGCGGCGGCTTCCTGCGCTACGATGAAATCGATATTGAGCCAGTGGTTTCGGGCGCGGAGTTGACCGGCTTTCAGGACCTCGTGCCGGAGGTTTTCGTAGAGGACAGCGTGTTGGAATATTTGCTCCGCGTCATCGGTGCGACACGGACGGAAGCGGAGTTCCGCGCGGGCGCGTCGGCGCGCGCAAGTCTTGCCCTGCGCACGGCGGCCCAAGCCCTGGCGCTCTTGCGGGGGCGTTCTTTCGTGATTCCCGAGGATGTCGCGCAACTGGTCATGCCCGTTTTGGCGCACCGTTTGGTCCTTCGGCGCGCGAGCGGCGATGCCATCGAAGAGCGGCACGCCGTGCAAGGAATTCTCGGGCAGATTGTCGAGCGCGTGCCGCAACCGGTCTGATGAGGGAAACGCCGCCAGTGGAGCAGGCAGGCGCACCGCCGTCCTCCGCAGAGCCGGGCACACCATGGCGCGACCCCGGTTTCTTCGTGCGCCATCGACCGCTTTGGAGCGCCGTGCGTCTCGTCGTGCAATTGTTCAAGCCGCCGCGCGGACACCGTACACTGCCGACACGGGCGGGCGCAGTCTTGATCCTGCTCTGCCTTGGCATTGGCACTGCGGCCTTTAACACATCGCAGAATATTCTCTACATCGCGCTGGCGCTCTTGCTCTCGAGTCTGCTCCTGAGCGGGGTGCTTTCATGGCTCAATTTTAAAGGTTGCCGTTGGCGGTTGGCTGTCTCGGGGCCCTTCCGCGCGGGGGAGTCCGCGCCGGTGGCGGTCGAGGTCCACAACGCCCACCGCTGGTTGCCGCTCTACAGCATCGCCTTCGAGATAGACACGCAATTCAGCGCGGACAAAACCGTCCTCCATCTGCGGCGCGGTGTTGTGCCGGGCGACACAGTGAAATTGGAGTGGCTCTGGAAGCCGTCGCGCCGCGGTGAGGAAGTGGTCATCCTGCGGCGACTTGTATCGAAGTTTCCCTTCGGTTTTCTCCGCAAGTCGATCGAGTTTCCCATGGAGCACCCTGTGCTTGTATGGCCGGCGAAAATCGACGCGCCGCTCACGTTTTCGCGCGCCCGTGCGGCGCGGCCCATGGGCCGTCTTTCGCATCGTGCCGGTTACGGCGCTGACCTGCGAAACCTGCGGGATTACCGGCCCGGCGACCCCCTGCGGCAGATACATTGGCGGGCCACGGCCCGGCAGGGGCGGCTCACCGTGCGCGAGGACTTCGAGGAGACGCGGCATGCCTATGTGGTATCGCTCGGCGGTTCGGCGCGGCTGTGGCGGCGGTCCGCGCAGTTTGAAAAATTCTGCTCTTTCGCGGCCACGGTCGTGGAGGATCTTTACCGCGCGGGGCGGTTGCAGGGAGTCGCCTTCCCGCGCAAGCGCGCGCGCCCCGTGCACAATCTCGGCGAACTCCACGCCGTCTTCGACGCGCTCGCCCGCCTGCAACCGCAGGACTGCGGTCCGGCGGGCGAGCAGCCGCGCTTCGCAACCGTGCTGACTTTCCGGCCGGAAGGCAGCGAGTCCGTCATTTGTCTGGCAGATGGAATCACGATTGGCCAAGCTTGATTACGCGGATCTCTACCGCATGAAGTGGATCCTCGGCGGATTGCTGGGACTGCTTTCGCTGTGGAATATTTTTTCTCTCGATCTGGGACTCGACTGGATGGTGCGAGGCTCGGCTATACTCATGATGGCGGCCGTGCTGTGGCCTCCTGTGGCGGCTGCGCTTCCCGCTTGGTTCTGGCGTATTCAGACTCCGGTCATTGTCGTTTTCGTCGTGAGTGACTTCATCCTCGCGGGAGGCGATTTTATTCCGCCGCTGATCCGCATGGTTATCCTTCTCGCGCTTTTGCGCACCCTTCAGCCGCGCACCCGCCGGGAAGATCTGCAACTCGTTGTTCTCACCCTCATCCTCGTTGTTGTCTCCGGCGTTCTCACGCTGGAGATTTCCTTCGCCGTGCAGTTGGCGCTCTACACGCCGTTGGTCATGCTGTTTCTCTTCGTCGTGAACTTGTCGGAGAGTTTCTCGCCGGAAGACGAAGTGCCGGGCGAAGCATGGCGACGCTTTCGCTGGCGCCGGTTCCTGCGGGACGTGCGCGGGCTTTTTGATACGCGGCTCGTTCTCTTCAGCGGAGTGCTCTTCACCGGAATGATGCTCTCGGCATCGTTTCTCTTCATTTCTCTGCCGCGCTTCGAGCTGGGGCAGACGCTGCCGTTTCTGACGATGCAGGCGCGGGGCACCCACACGGGTTTCAGCGAGGAAATCACCTACGGCGATATCGTCAGCATCATGAGTGACGATTCCGTGGCGTTCCGCGCCGACGTCGGAGGGACGCGCCCCCGGCACGCGCCCTATTGGCGTATGCTCGTGCTCGACGCCTATACGCCGGAAGGGTTCTCGGTTTCGGAGTCGCTGCGGGACCGCGGGCGCAATGTTTCGAGCAACTTTGTCGCCGCTCCCGCCGTGTTGCGGGAGTCCCGCGGCAGGACTCCATGGACGATCTATTTCGAGGGTGGGGTGAGCCGGTTTCTGCCGTTTCCCGGGGCTTTCGGCCATTTGCGCTTCCAAAGCCGTCACGATGTTCTCGTCGGCGATGCAACGGGCACCGTCGCCATGCGCGAGGCACCCGGTAATGTGCTGTTCTACCAAGTTACGGGCCTACGCCACACCAACGTGATTCCGTTGCATGAAGCGGACGAACCGCTGATCCGCGCGATGGCCGACGGCGGAAGCGGCGGTCGAAAGGGAAAGACGGGCTATCCCCTCACAACCCTCGGGCTTCCCGATGACGAAGCGAGCCTCCGCGTACTGGACGAAGCGGTGGCAGGGGTTCGCGGCGGACAGACCGGATTTATGGACGCCGAAACTTTCGGGCGGCGGGCGGTGGCACTCTTGCAACACGGACGCGGCTACAGCCTGCGCACGGATATTCCCGAAGGCGACGGAGACATCCTCACCCGGTGGCTGGACTCGGATGTGGCGGGGCACTGCGAGTTGTTTGCCGGAGCCTTTGTACTCCTCGCGCGGCGGGCAGGGTTTCCGGCACGGGTCGTTGTGGGTTTCCACGGCGGCGACTGGAACGGATTTGAGAATTATTTCATGGTGCGCAACCGGCATGCCCACGCGTGGGCGGAGATCTTCGACCCGGAACGGGGCTGGCTGCACTTCGAGCCGACGCCCGCCGGACTGCCCGGGGCCGTTGGACAACCTGCGGAGGAGGCGGGGACGGCTGGCATCCACGCGCAGGCCGACCGCTCATGGGCCGCCTACATGGACAGCTTGCGCGTGATCTGGTACCGGCGCGTCGTGAACTTCGACCGCGAGCAGCAGCAACAGCTCATTTCCGGATTCGGCACCCTCGTGCAGAATTTCCGGGAATCCGTTGCTGCTGCGCTGCGTTCCGCGTTTTCTGTCTTGCGCGAGTGGTTCGGCGGGCCATGGGACTTGCGCCATGTCCTTATTCTCGTGCGCAACATTGCCATTGCCGTTATCATTTGGGTGGGTTTCCGCGTGACCCTTCGCTGGGCGCTGAGCCGTTTACGCTTCCGGCGCGGGAGCGCGCGCACCCGCGCCAAGGCAGGGAGGCTGCTTCTGCGCTTGCGCGACGCCGCCGGCGGTAACGGGGCGGTCGGACCGGAACCCGCCCAAGTGGGGGCGGATTTGCTCCGGATCCGCTACGGTCCGGTGGATTCGTGGCCGCCCGTGGACGCGGTGTTCCGCGGCGCGCGGAAGGCCCTGCGGCGTGCCGCGCGCGCCTGAGGCAGGATTTTGGCATTGTCTCACACGGAACCTGTGCTTGCTTTGGTCCGGTTGTGGAATGCACACTTCTTCATATCCCATACACGTTTTCCCATGAATGATAAGCCGTTTGCGGTTCTGGACACCGGACACACAGACTTTGTGGCGCGACCGGACTTGCGCGGGCACGTCGCGGCCCGGGCCGTGCGCGGACTCGCCCGGCGGGGCGGTAGGACGTTTGTCGTCGACCGCACGCTGGAGCGGCGTGAACTCTCCGCTGCCGTGCTTCTTGCCGTGGCACGCGTTATGGCGGAGCGCTGGCGCCCGCGCTTGGTGGACGAGCCGCGTGTGGGTGTGGTCTTTCCCGCGGGTATCGGGACACTCGTGGCGAATCTCGCTCTTGCCATGCTCGACAAGGTTCCCGTGAACCTCAACTTCACGACTGGGAGGGCGGCGGCAGAGAAGAGCATTGCGAAAGCCGGGCTGCAAACAATCATTACGGCCGGCGCGGTGAAGGAAAAAGTGCCTGACTTTCCGTGGACGGAGCGGTGCATCGACCTCGCGGAGGAGCGCAAGAGCGTAAGCAAAAAAGACATTGTTCTCAATTTGCTGTCCGTCCGGCTGCTCCCGGTTTCGTGGCTCATCCGCAAGTGGGGCATACCCACAGTCGGCGGTCACCGCGAGGCGGGATTGCTCTTTTCCAGCGGCAGCACGGGCGATCCCAAAGGCGTTGCCCTCACCCACGCGAACATCATCGGCAACTGCCTGCAAATCGAGAGCTGCGGTCTCCTCGACGCGCGGGAGACGATGATGGCCTGCCTGCCCCCCTTCCACAGCTTCGGCTTTACCGTGACGGTTTGGTATCCGTTTTTCACGGGCATGCGGATCGTCGCGTTGCCCTCGCCACTGGAAACGCGCCGCGTGGCGGATGCTATCGAGGCGGAAAAGGTGACTGTCATGATGGGCACGCCGACGTTTTTCCGGCCTTATTTCAAACGGGTGGAGCCTGCCAAGCTGAAGAGTCTGCGCTTTGTCGTAGGCGGAGCGGAGAAGACGCCGAAGGGATTCCATAGGATGTGGGAAGAAACGTTCGGCGGAAGCTATCTGGAGGGTTACGGGTTGACGGAGACATCTCCGGTGGTGAGCTGCAACCTGCCTGCGCGGGAAGGGGTGGCGGCGGAAGTCCGCGAGGGGTCGGTGGGCCGCCTCTTTCCCGGAATGGAGGCGCGGGTGGTGGATGCTTCCACCGGGGAGGTGAAGCGCCGGGGCGAGTTGGGAATTCTCGAGCTGAAGGGCGTCAATGTCTTCGGTGGATACCTCGATGATCCCATCGCGACACGGCAATGCTTTCGCGACGGGTGGTTCGTCTCGGGGGACCTCGCCCGTATTGACGGCGCGGGATTTCTCTATATCGAAGGGCGGCTGAGCCGCTTTTCCAAGCTCGGCGGCGAGATGGTGCCGCACGGAACAGTGGAGCAGGCGATCATCGAAGAATTCGGTTTGCAGGACTCGGAATCGCCGCTTGTCGCCGTGACCGGCGTCTATAATGATCAGAAGGGCGAGGCGCTTGTCGTACTGGCGGCTGTCGAAATCAAGCCGGACACCCTGCGCGAGCGCCTGACGAAGCGCGGCCTGCCGAATCTGTGGATCCCCCGGGTGATAAAGCGTGTGGACGTGATTCCGTGCCTCGCCTCCGGTAAACTCGATCTGCGCGCGCTCAACGAGTTGGCGAAGTCCGCCTGAGCGGGAAGCGGCGGGGATTATCCGCGGGTGGAACCGCCGCTGTTTTCAAGTAGGTGCCTGATGCTTTGTGAGAGGCGTCCCGTGCGCAGCGGTTTGAGGTGGATTTCCGCAAAGAGCCCGTCGGGTATTTGGCTGCCGGGGCGAGGCATGGTTGCTGTCAGCAGGATGAGTGGATACCGCGCTCCGCAATCCCGCATGCCTCGGGCGAGGGAGATACCGTCGAGCCCGGGCAGCCCTTGGTCGATGAGCGCGATGTCGAAGACCTGCCCTGCGGCGGCCTTGTGCAAGGCGTCTTCGGGCGCGGCGAGGGTGGTGGGGTTCATCCCGAGCACGTCTGCCAGCGTATGCAGCAAACGCCTCGTGTTGGCATTGTCGTCAACGAT
>SKLD01000157.1 GCA_007123395.1 Opitutales bacterium | reverse complement strand
CGTTGGATCCGGTCATCGTGGAACCCGAAAAGGGACCGGTGTAAACCACCGTGGCGCCGTCAAACGGGGAACCGTCCAGATGGCGGACGACACCGCTCACGTCCACCGACGTGTAGACCATTAAGTTGACCTCGCGGGTGCTGAGATAGGGTGTGCCTGAAGGGTCTTCAAAGTTGATCGTGAGGGTCAGCGGGACTTCATAAGGCGTCGGCGTGGCGGCGTCCACCGTCAGCATAAACGGCGCGGCATTCTCAACCGTCTCGAATCGCTCAAAGTCGCCGTAGGTCTGCGTGTCATGGGTGGGATCGATGGTGACGTAGGGACTGACCGTGGAAAGAGTGGCGGAAACACTTCGGGCGTTCTCGATCCCCACACTGCGCAGGGAAAGGGTCAGGGCCACGTTTTCGCCGGGATTAATCACCCCATTACCGGCGCGAACCGGATCACTCCCCGGCCCCGCGCTCTCCACAAACGCGGTATCCACATGCACCATCACCGGGCGGTCGAGGTTGGCGAGGGACTGGAAAACATTGAGCCGTCCCCGGGAATGGATGCTTTCGGCATACAGGGGGTCGGCCGAACGGTCGTCCACATACATAAGGAGGGCGTCTTTGACTTCGAGATAGGAAAGGTTCGGCTCCACCGCCAGGAGCAGAGCCGCCGCTCCCGCCACGTGCGGACTGGCCATGGAGGTGCCGCTGAGGGTACCGTAGCCGGTGCCGAGCACGGTGCTGTGGATCCCCACGCCCGGCGCAGCGAGGTGGGCGTTGCGCTGAGAGAAGGAGGCGAGGGTGTCGTCGGCGTTGTTGCTGGAGGCGGCGACGATGATGATATTGTCGAGTGGAGGCACACCGCCCGGCAGACCGGGATTGCCCATGCGGGCGGGATAGCCGGGATGGCTGCTGCCGTCGTTGCCGGCGGCGGCGACAAAAAGAATGCCCGCGTCGCGCGCTTCTTCAATGGCCTCGTAGAGGGCCTCGGAGAAGCCGCCCCCGCCCCAGGAATTGTTCGTCATATCGACGCCCATCATGGTGGCGTATCGAATCGCATTGATGCCCCCGGCGATGGTGCCACCGCCACTCGAGCCAAGGAAGCGCAGCGGCATGATGCGCGTTTCCCAGGCAACGCCCGCGACGCCGAGGTTGTTATTCCCCACCGCCGCGACCGTCCCCGCCACGTGCGTGCCGTGCCGGTGCTCGTCCATGGGGTCGTTGTTGTCGTCGTAAAAGTCCCAGCCCCGGATGTCGTCGCGGAAGCCGTTCCCGTCGGTATCCTGGCCGTTTACGACTTCGGCGTTGTTGAAGAAGATGTTGTCCTTGAGGTCCGGGTGGGTGTAGTCCACGCCGGAGTCGATTACGCCCACAATGACGTTGCGCGTGCCCGTGGTGATCTGCCAGGCCTCGGGCGCACTAATCGCACGCATCCCCCAGAGCAAATCCCAGTCGGGATCGTTGGGAATCACACCGCCCAGATGCCCCACCACATAGTTGGCCTCGGCAAAGCGCACTTCGGCCAGGTCCGGGTAGCGCGCCGCCGCCTCCGGCATGGCGTCGAGCGTCGCCTCCGGCAGCTCCACCACCACGAGGCCGGGGCTCAGGGTAAACTCTTCAATCGCACCCCCCATCGCCGCCACCCGCGCTTCGATCTCCGCCGGGGAGAGCGCGGCATCAAATTGCACGAGCACATGGTTGGCCACCGAGACGACGATGTCCGGAAACGGATTGAGCGGGCCGTCGGGCAGCCCCGCATAGGGCGCGAAGCGCTCCTCCACTCGCAGGTAGGGATGCTTGAACTCTTCTGTGCGGATCAGGCGCAAGCGCCCAGGGCGACCCTCGGCATCGGGTGCCAGCTCCCGCCGGTCCAGCTCCACCCCATTGGCCACGAGCTTGGCCACCGGGCTGACAATGCCAAACGGATCGTTCACCGCATAGACCGCCTCCGGCGCGACCACGGCAGGGGTGGAGGCGCGGGTGGGCGTGGACGGTGGAGCGGGTTGGCGCGGATAGGAATCGGCATCGCCCGCCGCCGGATCGTTGCCGCGTCCCGAAGCCGACGCATCGTCCGCCGCTTGCGCAGCTCCGCTTTCGGAAACATCCGTCCGCTCGGCCATCGCCGCAGGCGCATCGGTCGTCGTCTGCCCGGCGCGCCAGGCAAACAAAAAGAAAATCGAAAGAACGGCCGCCAAAAAGACGGCACCCATGGCAGGCATCCGGTAACGCTTCATTTGCAAGAGGTTTCCTGCTAACCATGGGAGATCGTTTTCTGCATAGCGAGGGGGAACAGGCCCGTTTTCGCGCCTTTCAGAGACGGTTTTGCGCGGGAGAAAAGACTCGGTCCCTCAGACCCGCAGGCAAGCCGTCCAAAAGCTGACCGCTTTCGGGCAGCACGTTTTACTTGCGGCAAGGGTCTGTAAGCCGCTTCGACAGCCTTCCTGCCAAGGAACTAGCGGAATATTCCGGGCCTGTGGCCGCAACCCGTGCGGGCATGAAAAAACCCTGCCCCCAAAAGAGGGCAGGGCTGAAAAAGGTGCCGCTATCCGGTCGGTTAGACTGAACGGCGACGACGCACAAAGGCGAAAGCCAAAGCACCGAGCGCGAAGATCAACGCGTAAGTCGAAGGCTCCGGGATGGCATCGACTTGAGCGAGGCCGACGGCAGCGCCGGTTAGATTGGACGCCGAGAAGTTGTTGTCGAAAAGAAATCCGCCCAACTCCGGCGAAACGAGGAGACTACTTCCTGCAATCTGGAGCTGCGTTGAATCGGCGATCACGGAACCGGGGGCGCCGACGTCAAAGAGAATCAGGCCGTCGAAATCACCCACCAGCGTATTTTGCACGAAAAATCCGCTCGCATCGCCGACGGCGCGGGCTCCGTCGAACCCGATCGTAAAATCACCGAAAGTAACTTCGGACGTGAAGTCAGGACCGAGTTCAAAAGAGACCGTTCCTGTGTGGGTGATCTCACCGGAGAATGAGGCGAAACCTTCTTCATAGGAAAACGTGGTCGTCGGCTCGATGTTGTAGGCGACAGTAGCAAATCCGTCGCCACCGCCGAAACCATCGGCTGGTGCCGCCGTGGCGGTGGCACCGGACAAGCGCAAGTTTGCTGCGCTTTCCAGCAGATCAGAGTTCAGCGAAACCGAGGTGCCGCCGCCCACGACGAAAACTTGCGCTGCGGAAGTAGCCGCCAGCGCGAAGGCAGAGGAGATCGATAGGAAGACAATCTTTTTCATATGATTTTTGATTTATGTTTGTTGTTTAGTTGCGGTCCACGAAACGAGAACCGTAAACAAGGAAAAGATGTGCCTGCGCGGAACACGAACCAGCGTTTGCCAAGAGGCGGAAATCTTATGGTAAACGGTCGAAAGCTTCCGCTGAACGGCACCGCGCGGCTTGCCGGGCGGCGGGAAGGGTCACGCCGTCGGCATCAGGTGAAGACACCGTGCCCAATGCGCCCGAGGAGGTCTTCCGCCTCGCGGCCGCCCGTCTTCGCTTCGACAAACTCAAGAGGCGAGACAAAATCGTGCGCGCGACCGCTAAAACAGCGTGTAGATGAAAGGTGCGGCAGAACTGCCACCGAGAATAATGAGCGCACCGAAGAGGAGGAGCAAAACGATGATCGGTGCCATCCAGAACTTTTTGTTATGTTTGAGGAAGTACCAGAACTCGCGCACGAGCCCGGTCTGCTGGGCGTCCTCAATTTCCGTGAATTTTTTCGCTTTGGACATGGAGGTCAAAATTGGCGGTAGTAGCGGCGGGGATCGTCGGTCTTCTCCACCGCCCGCCAGTAAGTGACGGCGGAGGGATTGCCCCGCTTGACGAAGAATTTCCGCCCAAATGCCCGCTGGAGCAAGCCGACGGGTGTGATCACCGCGTAAAAAACGATTCCCAGCAAGACCGTTGTGAGGACGGTCTCGATCAAACACACGAGAAAGAACCACACGGCATGGATTGCCTTGCCCATGAGCGCGCTCCCCCATGTGACCAAGGCTAGCGTCCACCCGACCCCCGTGATCCACAGCGGAACGGCGGGAACCCACCGTCCCGCAAAGAGAAACACGAGCAGAAACCAAACGAGGGCGATCACCGGCACCCCGATGGAAAGCATGCGTGCAAAGGTCCGGCGCTCCTCTGTGCCGGGGTTCCAGTTGACCTGTTGTAATCGTGAAAGCATTACGTGCCGGGTTTTTAGTCCAAAGCGAATCCTGCGCGGTAGGCCTCGCGCTCCTCGCGCGAAGCAGCGGGCTGCTGGGTTTTGTGCAGAACGCGCGTGCCGAGGACAAGAACATCCATATCTGTCAGCATAAAGCAGCGGTAGGCGTCTTCCGGCGTTCTTACGATGGGTTCGCCGCGGACATTGAAGCTTGTGTTGATGAGCACCGGACAACCTGTGCGCCGCTCAAACGCCTTGAGCAGGCGGTAGAATCGTCCATGCCGCGCCTCATCGACGGTTTGCACCCGCGCCGAATAATCCACATGGGTAACGGCCGGGTAGGCTGAGCGCACGACATTCACGCGCTCGCGCAAGTCGGGTGATTCCATCGCTGCCTTCGCCGGTTCTGACAGCGTTGTCCGGTGTTCAGGGAGGACGTCGGCCACCTCCAGCATATAAGGCGAGTCGTTGTCCATGCCGAAGATTTCCGCCGCGCGCTCGCGCAAAACGCAGGGTGCGAAGGGGCGGAAGGATTCGCGGAACTTGATGCGCAAATTCATCGTCGACTGCATTTTCGGGTCGCGCGGATCACCGAGGATGCTCCGTGCCCCAAGCGCGCGCGGACCGAACTCCATGCGACCTTCGAACCAGCCGACGACTTTACCCGCGTCGATCTCGGCGGCGACGGCGTCGAGGAGCGCCGCTTCTTCATCAAAACGGCGATGGGGGATGTCTCCCGACCGCAGAAATCCCGCGGCTTGCCCGTCCGCGTAGCCCGGCCCGAGGTAGGCGCCGCGCATCGCATCGCCGACCGGCGCGGGGCGTTCGCCTTCAAGGAGTTGGTGATGCACGAAGAGGGCCGCCCCCAGGGCGCCGCCGGCGTCACCCGCCGCCGGTTGGATCCAGATATCGTCGAAGAGACCGCTGCGCCGGATTTTGCCGTTGGCCACGCAATTGAGCGCGACGCCCCCGGCAAGGCACAGCTTGCGCAGGCCGGTCGTCTCCCGCACGTGGCGCGCCATGCGCAGAAGGATCTCTTCCGTGACGGCCTGCACAGAAGCGGCAAGGTCCATCTCCCGCTGCGTGAGCGGACTCTCCGGCCGCCGCGGCGGCCCGCCGAAGAGCCGCGCGAAGCGCTTATTGGTCATCGTCAGGCCCTCGCAGTAACGGAAGAAGCGCATGTCCATGGCGAACGAACCGTCTTCGCGCAAATCCAGCAATTCGGACCGGATCGTCTCCGCGTAGCGCGGTTCTCCGTAAGGGGCGAGACCCATGAGCTTGTATTCGCCCGAATTGACGCGGAAGCCCGTGAAGTAGGTGAAGGCGCTGTAGAGCAGCCCGAGCGAGTGGGGGAAGTTCATCGCTGCTGTCAGTTCGATACGGTTGCCCCGGCCTTTCCCGAAGGTGGCCGTTTCCCATTCGCCGACCCCGTCCACCGTCAGGATTGCCGCCTCCTCGAAGGGGCTCGGAAAAAACGCGCTCGCCGCATGCGATTCGTGGTGCCGGGTGAAAAGCAGCTTGCCCCGCAACCGCCCCCCGAGAGCACGCCGGATTTCGCGGGGAAGGTGCAGCTTCGTCTTCAGCCACAGCGGCATGGCCATGAGAAATGAGCGGAATCCCGCCGGTGCGTAGGCGAGGTACGTTTCCAGCAACCGGTCGAACTTCAGGTAGGGCTTGTCGTAAAAAACCACGTAGTCGAGGTCTTCCGCCCCGATGCCAGCCTCCGCAAGGCAGTAATCCACAGCCTCCTTCGGAAAGGCATGGTCGTGTTTGCGCCGCGTGAACCGCTCTTCCTGAGCCGCCGCCACGATCTTGCCGTTTGCCACCAGCGCCGCCGCGCTATCGTGGTAGTAAGCGGATATGCCGAGGATTCGGCTCATAGAGCTAGGAACACACGTCCGGGGACACAGGGTGACAGGAAAACCATTTAGGTCGCATTCAATGCCGCCGCGAGGCCCGCTGGCAAGTCCCGGCTTGTCGCAATGTATCGCCACGGTCTGACGCCCAATGGCACGGATAATCTGCTGGCTCGCAGTAGCGTGGCTCTGTAGACCCCCCCGCGTAAGACCAGCGCGTATGTTCACCGGCCTCAGGCTTATCTTGACGCCGTTGAGGGCAAAGGACGGCGAAAGTCCGGTGTTTCCGGCACGGTCAGGCGGAAACAGACACCCGTTCTCTCGGTCTTCGCGAGCAACACAGGGTTTCCGTGCCTTCCGCGTCCCGGCAGACCACCGTCGGCGTCCGCCGGTTCCACCCCAATGTTTCTGCCATGCCCGCGACGAATGCCCGCGTCCCCACGACCGCCCCCCGCAACAGGCCGGGAATCCGTTCCGATAATCCCAGCGTCTCACCTGCATCCGGTTCTCCGCTGGTATCATCCTTCACCTGTATCAATAAGCCGTAAGAGTTGATGAATTTCCTCTCTTCCTCTTCGTCTGCCTCATTTCTCTCCGCTCCCAACATCCCCACAATCCCCGCCCGCGCCCATGCACGCAGCGAAGCCGATACCTCTGCGCCCGCCGCCGCCCCATACCCGCTCCAGCGGTAGGCCGCCGCACCCTCCGCCAAGCCCGCGCGCACCGGGTTCAGCTCGATATACGCCCCCACCACGCGCAGCACCTGCGGACTGT
>SKLD01000375.1 GCA_007123395.1 Opitutales bacterium | reverse complement strand
CCGATATCGCCGAAAAAGGCTTTTTCCCATTCATCGCCGAGCAGGTTGCCATCGGTATCCAAACCACCGCCGGTGGGCAGGACTTGAATCTCGGCGACGGCCGCGCCCGCGACTTCGATCACTTCCAGAGCGGAGCCCGCGCAGGCGGTGAAGGGCGTTTCCGTGAAGGCATGGATAAAGAGGCGCGTTCCGGGCAGAACCTCGAAGCTGGCGGGCAACCGGAAGGCGCGCCCGTCCCGGTTAAAGAGGCTGTAGAGGACGCCGGGAAGGGAGGCTTCCTGGACGAAAAGGCAACCCGGATAGTCGAGGGAATCCGCCCGTATCTCCACTTGCAGCCATTCGGTGCCGCGCGGTGAGGGAGCGTCCATGGCGTCGCTGATCCCGCCCACAGCATCGGCATAGACGGCAGGCGCGAGGGCGGTGAACGGTGATCCCGCGAGGTCCGTGAAGGCGGGTGTGTAGGGCTCGGGCAAACCGCCGGTGGCGAGGAAGCGCCGCAGAACATCAATGGGCGGATCAAGCGCGCCGGGAAAAGTGTTCCCATGCGCGGCGCTGATCCGGTAGATATCGCCCGCAACGGTGCGGAGGGCCTCCGCACCGGCGGAGGGTGAATTGCGCGCAAAGTCGCGAAGGCTTGCCGCCGCCGCGGCAAGATTGTGGGCTCCGTGGGTGTTATCCCATCGGGAGACCGCGCGGAGAGCTTCCTCAACGGGGGAGACGGTTCCCTCGCTCACGAGATGCATGGGCCGCGCTCCCTCGCGGGAGCGATGCGACGTCAAGGTGAGAAAATCGGTATTGAAGGCGGGCGGACTGGATGCATCCGGTGCCGTCAAAGCGTAGTCACCCGTGAGCAAACCCCGTTCGACGAAGCGCGCCTGCAACCACCGCTCAAAGAGGAGCGCGGCGAGGGTCTCGGTGGCGTCCAGCGTCTCGCCCACCACGGGCGGCGGGTTCGCGGCGTAAAACGCCTCGGCCCCCGCCTTCCATGCAGCGGCTTCAGCGGCGAGGCTCCCACCCGTGTAGGTGTGGGAGTAGACCGGGTGTTCAATTCCCGCGAGCGGAAGAAGTCCCACCAATTCGCGCCCCACGGAACTCGGCGCGGGCGCGGCGGGCAAGGATCCGGCAAGGGCGTATCCCGGCCGGGTGGAAACGACGAAAAGGCCGCTCGCCTCCCCGGAGAGATTAGGAATGAACGCGGACGGCTCGGCAAAGGGCGGATAGATGCCGAGACCCTCGTTGCGTTCCGGCGTGCCGGGAATCGGGTCGCGGCCCTGTCCCACAAGCGCGCCGCCGAGCGAGCGAGCGAAAATCTGATTGCCTCCGTAAACCGTGCCGTCCGGCAGCGTCTCCGGCGGATCCGTGGCCAGACGGCTCGGCGTGAGCGGATTGGCATCGCCGTCGTGGGAAAGCGGCCGCACATAGACGTCGACCGCCGATCCGCTCAACCAACGGGGGGAGATCCCCGAATCGGAGAGAATCGCCTGAAGCGCGTTCCCAACGCCCGCGACAGCGTCACCGTCGGGCAAACGGAAGGGATTCACCCCGAGGCCCAGCTTGGCATAGTCGGGAATTCCGTCGTCGAGTGTGCTCAGGGTATCCGGCGGCTCCGTGAAGCGGAAGTGGGCGCGCCGGATGGGCGTTGTTTCCCCGGCAACGTTTACCCCGTAGTATTCAATGGTTGTTTCACTGAAACGAACGAGGGCGGCAAACTGGGAGAACCACGCGGAATAGGCAGCATCCGACGGATCCGGCTCGGGTCCGGGATCGACGTAGGTTTGCCATGCGCCGCCAATGTCACGATAGCGAATGGCAAGCGAGGCGGGATTGGCGTTGAAGCGTAGTTCAATCGACCGGTCGTAGAGGCCTTGCCGCGGGGAAACCGATACCTGCCCAACCAGCGCTCCGCCCGCGCGCGACAGAGAGAAGATGGAAATGGGCTCCGAGTATTGATTGAGAAGCGCAAAGCTGGTACCGGGATCGGAAAGCCCGAGGTTAAGTATCTGCGGATCCCCAAGGCCCGCGCTTTCGCTTTGAAAAACCTCCGCTGTCACCTCCACCGGACCGGGAATCGCGGGCGGAAGCCCCGAAGTCCAGTCGCGGGCGTTACGCAGGGTGACGGGCCGTGCGGAAGCATCCACGAAGGGCTCGCCGCTCATGAGCGTGACATTGGCCGCGCCCGCACGGGGAGCGATGGGGGAAAAATCGTCGCTCGACTGTAGGACAAACGCCCCCGACCCCCCGTCCCAATCGTAGAAGTCCGCAACGGTGCTACGTCCGCCGGGTTCACCCGCACGCAGCACAAGCATCCCGCCCGCGGAACCCATGGGCGCGACCGCCGTGATTGGTTCCGCCATGGAAGCGGCGCCGAGCGTTTGTATGAGCCCGCCCAAGGAAAGACCGTCAAACGCATGGATATCCGCCTGCATTCCGTCTTCGGAAAGCAGAGCCAGCCGCACTTCCCCACCCCCCGCAACGGCGGTCAGGCTGCCCAACGGAAACGGCGCGGGAACGTTCTGCGCCGCACCGGCGATGAAATCCATTCCCGCCTGTGTGATCGGACGCCGCGTGAAAAAGGCATCCCCCGGCACGTATGTGATGAGCGTGCCGACGCTTGAACCACCGAACCGCACCAGCTCAAACCGCGTTTCCAAGGGCAGGCCGCAGACGACCATTCGCGGCGTAATCGGGTTGGCGTCATCAAATGTCACGACATACAGGCACGCTTCGACGTCGGAAACTTCCAAATACCCGATCGTCGAATCAACCGAAGCACTGATGGCGACGCGCGCGAGATCCTTAACAAGGAAGGAAGAATCCACGAGATGTCCCGCTCCGGGCAAGATGAGCCCGCCCGCTCCGAGATTCTCATAAAATCCAAGCGAGGAAGGCAAAGAGGCGTCATTAAGGGCAGTTGCGACGGCAAAATCCTCCCGCGGATCTGTTCCGGGCAGTTGCCCCGTCGCGAGAGAGAGCGGACCGACGCGTCCCGGAACATACTGAATCCGGGGAGCGGAAAGAGGATTCACGGGGTCGACAATATGTATCCGGTTGGCTTCAGGGGCGGTTACCGCGAGAAAGTGACGTGCGGTCAGAACCACCCGCCCGGCGGAGGCGGAGGTAACCCCGCCGACACCGGCGGCCTGCGGTTCACCCCAAACAAAGGAACCCGCCGAGACCTGATGGCCGAAGCGGTAGGCGCCGGAAACACGGTCGAGAACAACCGTGTCGGCCAAGCCGTTACCGGAAAAATCCGCTGTGACGACAATTTCGTCCGGTCCTTCATGGACATGGACCTCAGGCAACTGTGCGCTTAGAAACAAGCTCCAGAAGCAGGGAAGCAGCACCGCAAAGCAGCGCTTCAAGAAAAACGGAGAGAGATAACTTGTCTTCATGGATTGTTCTCCTTTGCCTTTACGGGATGGCAACCGTTCCAACAGGAATGATGTGCAGCATCTCCTTCGTTTCCTCATCGAAGAGAGCGAGCAGATAGGCGTAGCGCGCGCCGGACACCTGGGGTTGCGTGTCCATGATGAACAGATCGCAGAAGCGCTGCTCTTCTCCGGACACTCGCACATGCACAAACGGGTCGAGTATCCGCCGTCCGCCGGTGACAGCCTCATCGATGATATTCTCCATGAGCGGCGAGACCTGCACAACATCACCGGGAACCTCCGGATACAGGTTCGGGTCCGGCACATGCGTGCGGAAAAGCATAACGGGAAGCACGGAGCGCTCCACGGCGGGCGATCCATAGGTCCGCTTGAAAAGCCATGCCTCAAGGGCTTCCGGCCGCGATAATTGAAAGATGGTGGGTTCTCTGTCGGACGAAATGGTCTCGCACCATCCCTCGACCTGGCCGATGCGCACCCCGACCGTGCCCCGGTCGCTGAGATACACAGCCTGCATCGATGGGTCGAAGGAGTTGGCTAACCCCACGCCGGGCAGCGGGCGGGCGGGCCATGGGACATCGGGCCCGGTAAACTCCGGTGCCGGTTGCCATTCAAATTCTTCGATATTGCTCCATGGACCGACTTCACCGCCCGGCGTGATGGCCGCGACTTTGACGCGGAGTTTAGAACCGAACATCACCGGAATCTCGAGGGAGAATTGGGCACCCGATCCGAACAACGGTCCGATCAACTCGGTGTTGAACGAGCTGTAATCGAACTCCACAAATTCGCCGCCTCCCACGGGCTCGGAGACAATGTTGGGCGGGGGATTCGTCACATCGTCGTAGAGAAGACTCGACCCGGCGGCGGAAACCGGCTCCGGAGTAGCGGCAATCCAAAGGCGGAAACGGTCGATGCCGAAGGGCGGGCACACCCAGCTGATCTTCGCTATCGGCGTGGTCCCGTCGACATCCGCGCGAATCGGCTTCATCATGGGTGTGGCAATGGGCTGGCTGCCCTGAACCTCAACACAGCCAAGCCGCTGCATGGGGCTGGGATTGCCGTTGATATCGAAAACCTGAAGAAACAAGCACACACTAACCGCCGAGGCGGGCAATAGCTGCAAGGGAACCTCCAACTCTTCCGACGGGTCGTAATCACCCGAGCCCTCTTCGGCGAGGGTCATCGGACCGTTGTCGACCCGATAGTAAAGTTTATACTGCCGCATCCCGGGGGTGGGGAAAAACCGCACAATGATCCATGGGTCTTCGTCCGGACCGATGGCTCCGGCAGGCGGGATGAAATGCGTCCGGCATCCCCGCCCAAAGTTGCCGCCGGCCGCAATCCATGGAATCCGTTCGTAGCGCCCACTTGCCGTCCATGTGAATTCGAGGTATTCGCGCGAACTCGGAAAAAGCTGGCTGGCGATGACTTCCCAATTCGATACCTCGCCGAAGCTGGAGTGCGCCCGCGCGCGGAACCTTGTGAATCGTTCCGCGCTGGCACGAAGATTTCTCACCCAGCGCTCGACTCGGTCCTGTCCCTTCGCGAAATGAACCGTTCCCAACGGGATAATATCCTCGTTTTCAAGAATCTGTTCGAACTCGATTCCGGTTATGTGGCGTCCTCCTTTTTCCCGTGTCGCAACGAGGCGGTGGTTCACATAATCTTCGTCGGTGCGCTCCATAAACCGGTTCACGGCCCTCTCGCCGAAGATAAGGGGCCGGAAACACCATGTGAAGATCGCCGCGCCGGGCGATTCCGGGCCCACGCGGTCGCGCAAAACCCCTGGCACCGGCGGCGAATGACCCGCGAGATTATGAAAAGGCGGATCGAAACAAGAAGCGGCCGCGCCGCCGGACAGCGAACCGTCGTCCGAGGATCGGATGGTATACCACACGGTGTTGTCGTAAGTGAGACCAGTAGAGGCATCGTAGGGGCCGGGATCATTCCACGAGAGCTGCGTCTCGCCGGGCGCGGGCCAGATCGGGCCCGCCACGAGGTTGTTTACGGGATCGCCGCCAAACCGATAGACATCGTCGCTGTTGTGCCAACGGTAGATAAAGTATGCGGTGGTCTTCTTATCTCCGGAGTTGTCGTTGGCGCGCCAATGCAGGCGCAGGATTTGCTCATCGGCACCTTCATCCCATGTGTATTCGTTCGTTACACGCAAACCCGAGGGAATAGGCGGCGGCATGGTGTCGCAGAACGTTCCCAGCACAGCGGGCGAGACACCGCTGTTGTCATCGCTTCCGAGGAGATCCCGCACCGTGACAAAGTAGTAAAACTGATCTCCGTTTTGCGGCGGCGTATGTGTCGCCGGATACCCGGGAAAACGCGTTTCCTCATCAGTGAAAAAAGATACGGTGTGGTCGATTGAGCCCAACTCCGCGGCGGAGAGCATGCGGCCCGGAGTGATCGGACCCTCGTTCACACGGGACACGCCCGAGACGGCTGTTTCCGCGAGCGAGGAAAGGATATCGGCGGGCGGGGAAACATCGGACCAGTCCGGCGATTGCGCCTCGGCGAAAGCTTTCTCCACACGGTAAAGGTTATAGCCCTGTGTCATGAGAAGGAGACGGCGGAGGTTGTCCGGGGTGTCCCAAACCAGCTTGACATTCATGTTGTTATAGCCGTCGCGGGGATCATCCGGCGTAAGGGCAAGCACGGACGGACCCGGCAGAAGGACGGGCTCGGAATGATCGACCGTCACCCGCCCGATCACGCCGAGGTCGCGGTCGCGCAACGGGTCATGCTCGCGGACCTCGAAAGTGACTGGACCGGAGGACGGAATAGGCAGCGCGACGGCCTGTCCAAGGGCCATGTTGAGAGCGGGATGGCGACGTGCCGCAAGGAGGAGATTCTCCACATGACGTTCCTCCGCGAGCGCTCCGAAAATCACTCCGGCGATTTTCTCCGGCAGCGAAATCGAACCCGCTGCCAGTTCTTCAAAGAGGTTGTCGATGGTGTTTTCCAAGGCGGCCACATCCTCGCCAAGGGCAAGCACCGCACGGTCGACCAGCGCGGAAACGGCGAGCGGATCCAACTGCAGACCGACCACGGCCACACGGTTCATCGTGGCGGGAGACGATGCCGCACCCGGTTTGCTCCAGATACTGTAGGTCTTTGTCTCCATCAGCTCGGGAACATTGCTTTGCCAGAGGATGTAGGCCCATGCTTGGCCGGATGCCTCTGTCGTTACGGCGGCGGTGAAGACCGACTCTTGCACGGGCAGGTCATCCTGCGCCTGAAGCGTTCCGGCGAGGACCGCAAAGCAGGCCACTGCGGGTAGAAAATTGACGCGAAAAGAAACGGTTTTCATAGGAGTTGTTTGCAGGGTGTTCATCAGGAAGGGCCTCCCTTGCCGGACATGGATCCGTCCGATCCGATTTCGGTCTCCATCT
>SKLD01000021.1 GCA_007123395.1 Opitutales bacterium | reverse complement strand
TAGCCGTGGAGACCGCCATTGAGGTCGCCCCCTATTATGATCTCTTTGTCACAAGAACTCCCAGCGGCGACGCCTCCCGTGGCAATCCCAGCATCCAGGTACTCATCATGCCGCTGGAGGAAGAAGAGGTTGCCGCCCTTGGCGTGGAAGCGATCTTTAACGGACAAATGGCCGATGTGTTGGAAACCTTGCCTGGAACCACCGCTACCCTAGGTCACTTTCCGCTGCCAGCCTGTCCCGACATCCACCATTTCTTTTGCGAGATTCCGCTCAAGGGGCGCACGCTCCGCCAGTATCACTACGCCTTCTGGCACCCACCGCAATGGGTGCAGGTGGTCTTTGGTTTCTTCGATGCCGAGGATGAGGAGGAAATCAAGGAAATCATCCGGACCATGAGAATTGAACGACCGTTAGAATATGGCTCCCGGGGGTCGTGACTCCGTTGAGTGACGGTGCATCTCGGAACGGAGGAGGAGAGGCAGGTGCCGGAGGATGCGCCGGATGGCGAAAGTTGAGGGCACTCTCGATTGCGGATTCCCGGGCTGGCGTAGCCGAACGCGTCAGCGTTTGGAGGGGGCGTCGGCCCGGCAACCGGATTCTCCCTTGACGCCTTCCGGCGGAGCGGATAAGGATTCGGGTGCTCTCATATTCGCATTCTTGCATCAGCTTCAACTCGAAGGAGGTCTCAATGAACCCGACGACAGTCTCAACTCTTGCGCGTACTTACTTTTCTACCGCGCTCTTAGCCCTGTTCTGCGCTTTGCTCATTTCGCATGGCCGCGCATCCCCTGACGCCGAACCGTTGCCACAGCCGCGGCTCTACGAGGGATTCGGCAACTTCCAACGCCCAGTCACGACGGATTCCGAAGAAGCCCGGCAGTGGTTCCACCAAGGGCTGGAGTTGCTCTACGGCTTCAACCACGACGAAGCCATCCGCTCCTTCCGCCATGCACTGATCCACGATCCCGGCTTTGCCATGGCCCATTGGGGCGTGGCCTACGCGCACGGGCCCCACATTAACAATCCGGTGATGACCCCGGAGCAAACGCGGGAGGCGGTGCAGGCGGCGCAGGCGGCCATGGATGCGTCGGCGGACGCCGCGCCGGTGGAGCAGGCGCTCATCGCCGCGCTGGAGGCGCGCTACGCGCTGCCTGCCCCGGAAGACCGGTCCGCCCTCGACGAGGCGTTTGCCGACGCCATGCAGACCGTGTGGGAAGCGTTTCCGAACGATCCCGATGTCGGCGTGCTCTATGCCGAGTCCCTCATGAATCTCCAGCCGTGGGACTTGTGGACGCCGGACGGCGAGCCGAAAGGGCGGGCGCTTGAGATTGTCGCCACGCTGGAGCGCGTTTTGGAACTCGACGAAAGCCATCCGGGCGCAAACCACTTCTATATCCACGCTGTGGAGGCGTCGCCGGAGCCGGAGCGCGCCCTCGCGGCGGCAAAGAGGCTGCCGGAACTCGTGCCGGGCTCAGGCCACCTCGTCCACATGCCCGCGCACATCTATGCGCGGCTCGGCGACTGGGCGAAAGCCTCGGACGCGAACGAAGCCGCCATCGCGGTGGACCGCGCCTACTTCGAGGCTGCACCGGAGCCGGGCTTCTACATCGTCTACCACCTGCACAACATGCACTTTCTCGCGTGGTCGGCGATGATGGAAGGGCGCTTCGACAAGGCGCTCGAAGCCGCGCGCGGCGTGGAGCGCGACATGCCCGCGCCCATGCTCAGGGACATGGCCTTCGTGGCCGACGGATTCATGCCTGTCACCTACCATGTTCTCGTGCGTTTCGGCGAGTGGGAGATGATTCTCCGCGAACCGGAGCCGGAGGATTTCCGCCACGTCAGCCGCGCCCATTGGCATTACGCGCGCGCCCTTGCACTGGCCAACCTTGGACGAATTTCCGAAGCACGCGGCGAGCTGGACCGTCTTGAAAAGGAGGCGGAACGGATACCGGAAAACTGGGAGATCAGTTTCAACAATGCGCAGGAGGTTGTGCAAATCGCCCGCCTCATGGCGGCGGGTGAGTTGGCCTACCACGACGGACGGCCTGACGATGCCTTTGCCGCGCTGCGGGAAGGGGCGCGGCGCGAAGACGCGCTCCGCTACGCCGAGCCGCCCGCGTGGATGCACCCTGTGCGGCATGCCCTCGGCGCGCTCCTCCTCGCTGAAGGCAAGGCGGAGCAGGCCGAGACCGTCTACCGCAAGGACCTCCGGCGCAACCCGAAGAACGGGTGGGCGCTGCTCGGCTTGCAGCAATCGCTCGGCGCGCAGGGCAAGGCGGGAGAGGCCGCGAAGATCGCGCCCATGCTCGCCGCCGCGTGGGAGCGCGCCGATGTCGAGCCCGTCGCATCCTGCTTCTGCCACCCCGACGCGCACGCCCAGCGCAGGCACCGCCACGGCGTCGTGGAGTTCGAGGTGTCCTGCAACGACCGGGCGCGGGAGGCCGTCCAGACGGGGCTCGGCCACCTGCACCACATGATGTACGAGCAAGCGCGGCCGCTCTTCGAGGCAGCGGCGGAGGCCGATCCGGACTGCGCCATGGCGCACTGGGGCATCGCCATGACGAGTTTCCAGCCCCTCTGGCACCCGACGAGTAAGGACGGCTTGGAGCGCGGCAAAGCCGCCGTGGCCAAGGCGCGTGAACTCGGCGCGCCGACGGAACGCGAGGAAGCCTATATCGCCGCCGCCGAGGCCTTTTTCACCGACCCCGATCCTCCCTTGGCCAGCCGCGCGAGAGACCACGAAGCCCGCGTCCACGCATGGATGCGCGCCCAGCGCGAGCTTCACGAGGCGTGGCCGGAAGACGTTGACGCAGCGTCCCTGTATGCGCTTGCCGAAGTCTGTTACTCCATGACGCAGTTCTCCCCGCACGAGGAGCGCGACTTCACCCGTGAAAAGCGGGCGGGCGAAATCCTCGAGGCCTATATGGAGGATTATCCGGAGCATCCCGGACTGTTCCACTACCTCATCCACGCCTACGACAGCCCGCAGTTGGCGCAGAGGGCGCTGGATACGGCCCGCGAATACGATAAACTCGCCCCTGACACCGTCCACGCCCTGCACATGCCGAGCCACATCTTCGTGCGGTTGGGGTATTGGGACGAGACGGCGGAGTGGAACGAGCGCTCCGCCGCGGCCGCCCTCCGGGAGATGGCCGACGATTTTCATGCCACGGCGCACTACGTCCACGCCCTTGATTACATGATGTACGCCTACCTCCAGAAGGGCGAACAAGAGAAGGCTCGGGAAACGCTGCGGAAAGTGCAGAACGTCGAGGAACTGTGGGGGGCTGCCTTCGCCGCCTACAACACTGCCGCTCCCCAGGCCCGCTACTATCTCGAACAAGGCCTCTGGGAAGAGGCCGCCGCCCTTGAGGCGGGCAAGCCGGACGTTCTCGAATGGGAGAATTTCCCTCCTGCGGAGGCCCTCTTCCACTATGCCCGCGGTCTCGGCGCGGCGCGGATCGGCGACCTCGGTCTTGCGGAAAACGAGCGCGACCGGATTATGGAGCGGGCCCAAGCCCTGCACGAGGCGGACGACGCCTATTGGGCCTACATGACCGAGGCCCTCGGCAAAGCCGTCGAGGCGTGGATTCTCTACGAACGCGGCGAGACCGAAGACGCCCTTGCGCTCATGGGCGAGGCCGCCGATCTCGAGGACTCCATGGACAAACATCCCACGACCCCCGGCGAGGTGCTGCCCGTGCGCGAACTCTATGGCGACCTCCTCCTCAAGGAGGGCAGAACCGACGAAGCCGCCGTGGCTTTCCAAGCCTCTCTCGACCGCACGCCGAACCGTGCGAACGCCCTCGCCGGGCTGGAACGCGCCAACGCGGGTCGGGATTGATGCGGGGTTGAAGCGGTTTCGTCCTCGCGGAATCCGGGACGGCGCCGACCCCGCACCATTGATCACCCACGGGCGTCCGTCGCCCGTGGGGGGTCTTGACTTGGCTTTGCGGGGAGCGCATGGTGGCGGTTTTTCCATATGAGTGAAGACCTTCCGCATCCCAGTGATTTCGAGGGCGCCGGCTTCCGCTTCGGTATCGTTGCGTCGCGCTTCAACCAACGGTTGGTCGATGACCTCTTGGAGCGCTGTCTGCGCACGCTCGACGAAGCGGGTGTCCACGAGGAGGACGTCGAGACCGTGCGCGTGCCCGGCGCGCACGAGGTTCCGTATGTCGCCGCCATGCTTGCGAAGGGCTGGGAATTCGACGCCGTCATTGCGCTGGGCGTGGTCGTCGGAGGCGACACGAGCCACCACGAGGTGATCGCGGAGAGCACAAGCGCGGCCCTGCAGCGCGTGGCGATCGACACCGAAATCCCGGTCATCAACGGCATCATTACGACGGAGACGCGGGACCAAGCGGAGGCGCGGTGCTCGGGTAAGCATAACCGCGGGCGCGAGTTCGCTCTCGGCGCTCTTGAGATGGCGGAGATAAAGCGGCGGCTCATCCAGCGTCTCGATGAGATCGAGGCGATGAATGCTGAGTCGAGAAACGAGGATGATGACGACTGGACGGGGCTTTCCGGTGACGATCCCGGCAAAAACCCGTGGAAACTTTGAAATGAGTCAACGACGCGACAACCGCATCGCCGCAATGCAGTATTTGTATCAGTGGTCGATCAACCGCCCGGAGGACCTGCGCGCCGACCTGCGGGTGTTCTTCGCCGCCAAAGAACACTCGCGCGACTACTACGGTTTTGCCGAGGAGTTGATCTTCGGCGCTCTGGAAAAGGTGGACGAAGTGGATGCGGTGATTCGTCAATACACGAAGAACTGGGACTTCCAGCGCGTTGCGCGTATCGACCTCGCCATTCTGCGGCTTGCAATTTATGAGATGCTCTTCCGTCGGGACATACCGCCCATTGTCTCGATCAACGAGGCGATCGATCTCTCAAAGGAGTATTCCAATCCCGACGCCAAACGTTTCATCAACGGGATTCTCGACCAATTCAAACTGACGCTCGACCGCCCGCTGCGGTCGGCGGGAACCCTCTGATCCGGGTATGCGGTCGTTTTTCGCGAAATTCAAGGAGGGGCTGAAGCGCACGACGCCGACCTTCCAGAAGATCTTCGGAAAGGTCGGCGGGCTCTTCGGTAGCCGCACACTCGACGCCGGCTCTATTGACGAGTTGGAGGAAGCGCTCTACGGCGCGGACTTCGGCGTGGAGACGGCGGAGGAAATCATCGACGAAATCCGCGCCGCCTTCCGCGAGCGCAAGGAGCTGCGCGGGCTCGAGGCCGCGCAGATCGGCGCGCGGGTGCTCAAATCCGTGCTCGACGGTGCCGAGGGCCGCATTGAGTCCTTTGCGCACAAGCCGGAGGTCATCGTCCTTGTCGGTGTCAATGGTAGCGGAAAAACGACGACGGCGGCAAAACTGGCCAAGCTCTATAGCGACACCGGTCACCGCGCCATCGTCGGCGCGTGTGATACCTTCCGCGCCGCCGCCAATGAGCAGATCAAAATCTGGTGCGACCGGCTGGGCGTCTCGCTCGTTGCCAGCCAGCACGGCGCCGACTCCGCCGCCGTGGCCTTTGACGCCTACGCCGCTGCCGCCCGCCGCGGGGCGGATGTTCTCGTCCTCGATACGGCGGGCCGTCTGCACAACAAAGAGGGGCTCATGCGCGAGCTGCAGAAGATCCGCCGCGTCCTGCAAAAGCACGACGCGGAGAGCCCCCACCACGCGTGGCTTGTCGTCGACGGCAGTATCGGCAGCAACTCCATCGAACAGGCGCGGGTCTTTCACCGCGAGTTCGGCCTTACCGGGGTGATTGTGACCAAGCTCGACGGCTCCAGCCGCGGCGGGGCGCTGGTGGGCATCTTCCGCGAATTGGGGCTGCCCGTCTATTTTGTCGGCCTCGGCGAGCAGGTGGAAGACCTCCAGCCCTTCAGTGTGGAACACTACGCGGATGCCGTTTTCGGCCTCGAGGGAAGCGAAACGGAGGCGCGGACCCGATGAGCGGCGCGGGTGAAGCCGGGGCGCTGCGCGTCGAGTTGGGCGAGCGCTCATACCCCATCCATTTCGGTCCGGTCGAGGGCGGTGTGCTCGCCGCCGATGTCGCCCGCCGCGTGACGGAGGGACGGCGCGACGCCGTTGTGCTCGACTCGGCGGTGGCCGGTGCGCACGGTGATGTGTTGGAGCGCGTCTTCCGCGGGCTGCCCGTCCTCGAAGTGCTGGGCGGCGAGCCGTCCAAGGATTTCGCCACATTTGAAGCGGTGTGCGACTTTCTCGCCACCGAGCGGGTGGACCGCTCCGGGGCGCTCTACGCCGTGGGCGGGGGCGTCATTGGCGACCTCGCGGGCTTCGCCGCTGCCGCCTATCTGCGCGGTGTCCGGTTGTATCAGGTTCCCACGACGCTTCTTGCCATGGTTGACAGTTCCGTCGGGGGCAAGACGGGGATCAATCTGCGCGCGGGCAAGAACCTCGTCGGTGCCTTCCACCAGCCCGAGGCCGTCTACATCGACACGGCTTTTCTCCGGTCCTTGCCCGGGCGTGAGTTCCGCGCCGGCATGGCGGAGGTGATCAAATACGGCATGCTCGGCGACGCACCCCTTTTTGAAGAGTTGGAGGCGCTCGGCGACGGGCTCGGTCCGGACCATCCCGATCTCCCTTCCATCATCCGCCGAAACTGCGCCCTCAAAGCGGCGATTGTGCGTGCCGACGAGCGGGAGCAGGCCGCTTCGGGCGGTCGCGCCCTCCTCAATCTCGGCCACACCTTCGGGCACGCCATCGAGGCTGTGGCGGGCTACGGCATCTACCTGCACGGTGAGGCCGTCGCCGTCGGCCTCGTCCTCGCGGCGGAGCTTTCGG
>SKLD01000205.1 GCA_007123395.1 Opitutales bacterium | reverse complement strand
GAGGATCGCATTGTCCCAACACGACTTTGTCACCGGGTCCGGCAGCTCCTGCAGCCAGCCGTTGTTGGCGTAAAATCCGTCGCCTACCTTGGGATCGCCCGCGAGGCGCACGGCGAGGTTGTCGCGCGAAAGCGCGGGGGCGGAGAACGAGGCGTTGGAGAGCAGCCCCATGAGGCGGCTTCGCGAGACGGTGCCGTTGGCCGCGGGGAAGGCAGTGTCCGCCGCGAAGCCCTCGCTGAGGAGGCGCGCGAAGGCCCGCTCCGGCCGGTCGCCGCCATGGATGCCGCCGAAGGTCTCGAGAACGAGTTCGTAGGGATCGGTGCGGCGCACGCCCGCGAGCCGCGCGAGCACCTCCAGCTCGGATATACCCTCGAAGAGCGGAAGGATCATCGGCTGCACCGGGAGGTAGGTGCCGTCGTAGGCGCGGCCGTCGCCCCAGGATTCGAGGTAGTGCGTCGCGGCGATGTTGAGCGAGGCGTCGAGCCCCGTCTCGTCAAAGTAGTATCCGTAGCGGACGATGGCGGGCACGCGCTCCGCGATGTCGCTCCACGGAAGGTCGGAGGGGGCGTTGTAGGCGGGGTTGCCTCCGAGAACGATGAGCTTCTCCACGCGCCCCTCGCCCGCCGCCTCCGCGAGGTCGCGGTAGGAGGCCGCCGTGTTGCGCGGCACGGAAACGTATTTCACCGTCCGCCCGTTGGCCCCCAGCTTCTCGTTGAGGAGGACGACGAGCCGGTGCACGGAGTCCGGCAGATGCGCACCGGCGATAACGACGCTCTCACCCCGGTGTTCGCGCAGGTCGCGCACGCACTCGCGCACCCACTCCGCGTCGATGTCGAGCCCGTCCGCTTCGGCGCGCAGCGTGCGCACGAAGCCCGCTTCCTCACCGAGCTGTTCGAGCAGCTCCGCCGCGACAAGGGCGGCGAGGGCGGGAACGGCGGAGGTGGAAAGGCGCAGGCGATGGTCCGCCATGGAGCCGGTGATGGTGAAGGGGCCCTCCACTTGGTAGAGGCGGCTCATGTCCGCCGCTTCGTCGCGGTTGCGCACGCGACGGGCCTTGCCAAAAGCGCGGGAAAGGGCGTTGGACCCCGGCTCGGCGGGACTCAGGAAATCGGCGTCGAGTGAGAGGACGCGCTTCGCCCGCTCAAGGTCGTGGAGCGGACGCGTCGGCTCGCCAAAGGCCTCCGTGGCGGCGCGCTCGGCGGCGTTCTGCGCAAGCGGGGCGTATTCCGCCCAGATCATGCGCGGAAACTCCTCCCGCAGGCGCTCGGCGAGGCGGCGGCGCGTCGGCGACGAAGACGGCTCGGCGAGGACGGCAAGGCCCTGCCCGTCGGTGCGGCGGAACTCGTCGCGGATTTCCGAAAGGGCGTCAAAAACCTCTTCCCTGCGCACCCGGCGGCGGCGGCGCGAAGCACCCGTGCCCCGCGTCGAAGCCGTCATGCGGTCGGGATCGTAGAGATTCAACACGGAGGCGCTGACAATGGCATTGATCCCGCCGCCGTAGGGCGCGTACTTCGGGTTGCCTTCGATGTGGGTGGGGCGGTTCTGGTGCGTCTCGACGACGAGCGGGAGGCTGTCCACCGCGCCCGGAAAACTCGTCGAATAGTGGACGGGGATGCCGGGGATGGTATTTTCCGGCTGCTCCCCGAAAGTCATCAAATACTTCTCCGGGCGGCGGCATCCGGTCGCGCCGAGACCGGCGAGGGCAAAGGACGCCCCCATGATCTTGAGAAAGTGGCGGCGGTTAACGCCCTCGGCCTCGGAGGCCCCCTGCGGGAACTCGCGGTGCAGCCACTCCTTGAACTCGGGACTGTCCACACGCTCGTCGAGACTGCGCCAGTAGCGCGGCCCCTGCAGCTCGGCTTCGGTCGGTGCGGGATGCTCGGTAGTCTTCTTCATCGGTGGCAGCCGGAGCAGCTTTGCGGCGGGTTCACATTCCAGGAGACGACGTGCTCGCGGGCCCACTCGGCGTGCGCCTCGGCGTTCTCAGGCGTCCAGTTGAGGTCGTAGACATGCTCCAGCGGGCGGATGTATTCTTCGGGGCTGCGGTGGCAGTCGAGGCACCATGCCATGGACATCGGTTTGTCGTGCCAGACGACTTCCATCTCATTCACGTTGCCGTGGCAGTCCACGCAACTGACACCGCGGTTCACATGCACGGCGTGGTTAAAGAAAACGTAATCCGGCATGGCGTGGATCCGCACCCATTCCACGGCCTCGCCTGTCTCATAACTCACGCGGATGGGCTCGAGCTGCGGGCTGTCGGACTTCACGTAGGAGTGACAGTTCATGCAGGTGGCGGCGTCGGGCACGTTGGCGTGCCCTGAACTGTCTACGTGGGTGTGGCAGTAGCGGCAATCGATGCCGAGCTGCTCCGCGTGCAGGTAGTGATTGTAGGCTACAGGCTGCGTCGGCATGTAGCCCACGCGGGTGTACTTCGGCGTGAAATAGTAGGTCACGCCCGCCACCACCGTCACCGTCAACACCCCGAGGATGATGAGCAGTTTGGCGGGTAGCGTGTTTGCCGACTTGGGAAAGAGGTTAGCCATGGTGAGTTCCGAGGGGAATGCCTTCTACATGCTGCGGCTTGCGTCAGGTGTTGCCGCTGCCGTGCGGCACGGAACGCGGATCGCGCGGTGGCGAAGGCAGTCGCGCCTCTGCCGAGGTCCGGGTGCTGCCCGCACGCGGGCGCCACAGGGGACTTCCCAACGTCGCAAGGGCCGCGAGCGAAGCCCCCGCCGAAGCGAGAAACACTTTTCGATTAATCCTTCGGTCTTCAGCCATTCGTCAACAAATCAACGGGAAATTCTGGAGGACAGACAGGTCCGCCCCTTCTATCAATGCCCGGAATTACGGGTAGCCGCCCTACCCTTGGCAACAGAAAAAAGACCCTGCCGTCGGCAATATTGTTCCGCACCGCCGCACCCCGGCGTCACAGCGCGGCCGTGGCCCCGACCGCCGGACATGCCCGGAAGCAAGCGGTCCCGCCGCGCCATACGCCTCCGCGTACGCGACAGCCACAGAGCCGGGACCGCCTGAAGGCGGAACTCCAACCGAATCCGCCGGAACCTTGTGCCCGTACTGCGCTACCGCCCTGGCCGCACCGCGCCGGAGACCAGGATAGCCGCCCGGCCACGATGCTGCGACCGAATCACCGGCCGGATCAGCCCTCGCTGAGAATACTCCGCAAGCGGTCGGCCGCAGCCGTGTCTTCCTTAACCCGCAACAGCGGCACAAGCTGCCGGAAGATGTAGTCGACATCGAGCTTACCTTTCTGCCGAACGGCAATCCCCTCCACATCAGTCCAGTCCTGCGGTCGTCCGGCGAAGACCTTCATCACGATCAGATCCTCAGGTGAGGATAATCGAAGGAACGTCCCCGGAAAGCACTCGATGGCGCGTGCCCGTCGCGTCGCCTCTTCTTCAAAAGGCAATCCACCCAACGCGACATCCACCGGAAAACCACCCGCGACTGAAAGGAGCAGAGCGCGGTTCTCGAGCGCAAAGGCGCGCGCGTTTTCCATTCGTGCCGGAAAGTGCGCGAGAAGCTCATCCACATAGACCTCCTCGCGCCCGAAACCAGTCAAGAGCGTAAGATCGATATCCCGTGTCAAGCGGGGTTCTCCCCAGTGAACCACCGCCAATCCGCCGATGAAACAAAACCTCCATCCGCGTTCTTCCAAAAACCCCTGTAGACAGGCGGCCGCCTGAAACAGATCGATCATTGGCGGCGCAGCTTAGCGAACAACCGTTGTTGTTCCACCAACCCATGGTCCCGGCGCGCGGTGGCGGGACCCAGTGAACGAAACACACCGTCGAACCATGCCACAGAGGCCTGCGTATCGGCATTTCGGATGTCACGCACCCGCTGGCCGCGCAACACCGGCTCAGCGCGCCGCCATTGCTCCACCCTTTCGCGGAGCGCCGCCGAAGCGGAATCATCGTGGACTGGATACGAACTCATTCTAGGCGTCAGTATCGTCCTTCCGGCGGATTGCGTCAATGAGTGAGTTACCGGGACGACCCCGTTTTGCCGGAATCGTGTGTTCCCGCCCGGCCACGCTGGAGAGACTCCCCGGGCCGCATCTCTAAACGTCCTCAAAGCACCTTAAACTCGGCAAAGCGCTTCACCGCCCGGTCGAAGGTCTGCGTTTTCACCGCACCCGCCCGGCGGGCGGCCAAGCTGATCAAGTGTTCGGGAAAATCGCCCTTGATTCGGGTGCGTTCAAGGGCGAGACGCACATCGGCACCGGACTGAAAACCGAAACGGGCGTCCTCGGTCAACGCCAGCAAAACCTCGCACACTGCGTCGGCCTCCAGACCATAGCCGTGCCGAAGAACCCAAAAGCTCTCCACCAGCGTCACATCGGCGATCCAAACCGGTGCTCCCCGACGCGCCGCCAGCTCCAGTTCGCGGCGGACGACTTTCAGTTGCGCGGCGTCGTCTTCGACGAGATGCCGGACCAGCAAATTGGTGTCCCACGCCTTCATGCTTGACGGCGTTTCCATGAAGCCACCGCCCCTTCGCCAATGGCCGCCGCCATTGCGTCGGCGGAAAGGGACTTGGGCCTCTTCCCGAGATAGGGCACGGCCGCGCCGTCGGACTTTTTATTGCCAACCTTACGGATAACATACGCGCCATCCGAGCCGGCCTCGAAGGCCAGCCGGTCGCCCTTGTGCAGATTCAGTGACCGCCGGACTTTTGCAGGAATCGTGATCTGATGTTTGCTCGTTACTGATGCGGAATCCACGCCTTACTTTTTCTCATTTCAAAAGGCATGTCAAGAGCGCGCCCAGGAACGTAGGTGCGGGACCTCGTGCACGCACCAAGTCCAAGCCGGGACCGCCCCCCCCGCTACCCACCCCACGCGCGCTAACCCCAAGATGGGGTTGCGCCACACCGGGCCGCCGAGCCGACAACGTGGCCGGGTGGCTCCCCGGAGCGGTGCGGCGCAAAAGGACCGTCCCCAAATTACCCGGCGGCCAAATCGGAACGTCGGCTTTAGCCGATGCCCGCGGAAAGGCGCCGTGCCGCAGCCGACGGCCGGAGCCGTCGGTCCTATCGGGCCCGGAACCGGGGGCGGAGAACCCGCTTCGCCAACGCTACGAGGGTCAGGTGGCCGCCCGGCCACGGCTCTGCCACCGGAACCATAGGCAGATAAGCGCGCCGCGCCACAGTAGGTGCGGGACTTCGTTTCCGCCTTTCTGTCTTGCCCTGGCAAATGAATCCGCGATTCACTCGTTATATGCGTATGGGAATCCGTGAAGCGGCTTTCATTGGCAAAACAGTCGGCAGACGCCGTCCGGTCTCCGCATTGCAGGTTTCGCCCGCAGATATTGAAGCCAGTCGGCAGTGGCGCCGATCAGGGTTCGGGATTCGTGTTCCCAAAGGCGTCCACAGGTTCAGTTCCCACGAGGAGGCAGACGAATGGCTGATGAGACATCTGACCCGGCTTCCGAAGAGTTGAGTCCGCGCGAACCGTCGTTGGCCGATGTTGTGAACCTCTGCCGGGAGCTTCACGCGCGAGGAGCTGAGTTTATTGTCATTGGTGGATTTGCAATGCGCGCAAGCGGGCTGGTTCGTCATACCGGTGACATCGACCTCCTCATCGATCCGCGACCGGCGAATGAGTCGCGCGTTTTCGATGCTTTGGCCACTTTGCCGGATGGATGTGTAAGAGAACTGGAAGCGGGAGATGTTGCGAAGTTTACCGTCGTTCGTGTTGCCGACGAGATCGTCGTTGATCTCATGGCCACCGCCTCCGGAATCACTTTTGCCGAAGCCCGCCATAATGTTGCCGTCATCGAAGTCGATGGAGTGAAGATCCCCTTCGCCAGCTCAGAACTTCTTTACCGGATGAAGAAACGGACACATCGCGAGAAGGATCGTGGTGATCTCCACTTTCTCGAACAACTCTTCGCCGCCCAAGGTAAGACTCCACCCGATACACCCGCCACGCCAAAGTAGGTGCGAGACCTCGTGTCCGCACCACGACCTTGCCGGGGCCGTGCCCGGCCGCCGCCCGCGCCCGATACCTCCGGCAACGCCCCCGACCGCCGCCCCACCGAACAAACTTCGGCTATCCCACCCGCCGCACTGAAGTAGGAGCGCGAGCTTGCTCCGCTCCCCTACGCCGCAGGGACCGTGCCCCGTCGCAACCCGCTACCGCCGACGCCGCGCCACACCAATAGGACCGGCGGCTTCAGCCGTCGCGCGCCGGACGCCCTGCCGCCGTAGCGCGGTCCCAGCCTGGGGTCGGTGCCCATGGTGTGCGTGCTTCCGGAACCGTCGGAAATCTCCGTGCGCCTCCGCCCGTGCGGCAGCCGCGGAGCCGGGACCGCCTGAAGGCGGAACTCCAACCGAATCCGCCGGGACCTTGTTTCCGCCCTCGACGGACCCCCGCCGTAGCACGGTCCCATCCTGGGGCCGGCGCTTGGGGAGATCGTGATTCCGGTAGCCGTGCGGTCTCTCGATACGCCTCCGTCGGTGCGACAGCCAAAAAGCCGGGGGCCAAGAAACCGCTTCGCCAAGGCTACGAGGGTCACGTGGCCGCCCGGCCACGGCGCGGAGCGGGGCCGCCTAATACAAGCGCGCCCCGGAAAGTAGGTGCGAGCCCTCGTGTCCGCACCACGCCAGCGCCGGGGCTGTGCCCGCCCGCGCCCGCGCCCGATGCCGCCGGCAACGCCCCCAACCTCCGCACAACACGCCCCTCCGGACTGCCGACCAGAGGTCTGGCAGCTACTATCATTACGTCCGCCGCAGCGCAGTAGGTGCGAGACCTTCGGCCACATCGCGCCGGCACACGCCCGGCGGTGGTAATCG
>SKLD01000443.1 GCA_007123395.1 Opitutales bacterium | reverse complement strand
TATGGTGCCTGGGCTGTTTCGATCCGGTGTATCATGTGCGAGAGGCGATCAACTTTTCCGTCCGGAAAGGACACATCATGAAAATCTATAAACCTTCCTGCATAGCGGGCGCGCTCATCGCGATGATATGGTTGCCGCCCGCCGCCTTCGGCTCATTGAGCGGAAAGCTGACGTTGCAACACTCTCCGGATCTTGAGGCGTGGACAGATCTTGAGATCACCAGTGAGATGATCGACGAAGAGGGTCGTCTTGTGCTGACGGGCCTGCCGGCTCCTTCCTTCTTCCGGTTGGAAGTGACGGGCTTTGCCGTCACTCCGACGCCCGCCGACATGGTCCTCGTCGAGGGCGGTACGCTCTCGACGAGCAACGCGCTGGACGGCACAGAGGTGGACTCCTTCTACATCGGTCGCTACGAAGTGACTTGGGGGGAGTGGCAGGCGGTGCAGGCATGGGGCGAGGCCCATGGCTATGAGTGGCCGTCTGCCGCTGACCATGCATCCGGGCGCGAGCCAACGGGCTGCACGGACGACCATCCCGTCTATGCCGTGAATTGGTATGATGTGGTGAAGTGGATCAACGCCAAGAGCGAGATGGAGGGGCTGTCGCCGGTCTACACGGTGGACGGGGAAGTGTATCGCAGTGGCGAATTTGGCTGGGATGGATCACACGCGGTGGAGCAAAACCTCTCTGCCACGGGTTATCGCCTGCCCATGGAGGCGGAGTGGGAGTTTGCCGCACGCGGGGGCAACCATAGCCAAGACCACACCTACTCTGGCAGCAACGACCTAGACGCGGTGGGTTGGTATTGGGACAACAGCGGCGGTGCGGCGTGCGATTTGTCATCCGGCCACGGCACTTGGCCGGTGGGGCAGAAGGCGGCGAACGAGCTGGGCCTGTATGACATGAGCGGCAATGTGTGGGAGTGGTGCTGGGATCAAAGTGGCTCCTACTTCCGCCGCTTCCGCGGCGGCTCTTGGTACCTCCCGGCGGACCTCTGTACCGTCTCCGTCCGGAACGCCCGCAATCCGTCCAGCCGGAACACCAACTACATCGGGTTCCGGCTCGCCCGCAGTACTACGGGACAGTAAGTTCCTAAACTCAGGTCCAGTCAGACAAGAACGAGCGATGCAAGGCGGAGGAGGATGCCGCGGTCCCGCGGAGCGGGAGGCGAGGGATGAGCCAGCGACATCTCCTCCCTGCCCGCCCTGAATTTGACGAAAGCAGTTCGGCGAAGCGCCGAACCGTAGCGAAGCTTCCACGAAGCTTCGCCCCCAAGATCACCCATTCCCACCAACCACCTCAATTCCCCCTGGAGGGCGCATCTCCCGATGCGCTGCCTATGGTGGGGGAGCCTCAACCTGCAATTATCCCCGCCCAGCCCCTGTCGAATCTGCGGGGCAGATTCGCTACGTAGTCGACCTCCAGGATCATCCAACTTATCCAACCCTCCTGGTGCGCCACCAACGGAACCGCCGGGTTCCGGGGTCAGCATCTGAGGGGGCTGATTTCGCGAACCTGTCAAGTTTTGGAAGTAAGCGGTGCCGTGGGCAGGGTTGCGATCTTCGACAGGAAAAAATCGTTAGGATTTATTGTAGCTGTGCCGTGCGCTCAGTGTGCTATTGCGGGGACAGCTCTGTGCAAAATTCTGTGGTATAGGGGCTTGGGGAAATCGATGGTGCTCAGGGGGGGACTCGAACCCCCACACCCGAAGGCACTGCCGCCTGAAGACAGCGTGTCTACCGATTTCACCACCTGAGCCCGTCGGCTCCCGCGGGTGTTTGGCCGCAGGAAAGGGAAGAGAGTTCGGAGCGGGGCGTTGCGGTGTCAAGCCTGCTTTTTCGCGGGTTCGGCTGGTTCGTCGTCGTCTTTGACGTCGGGGGATTCGTCTTCGGCGGTTTCGGCGAAGAGGTCGTCGAGGGAGCGTTTGCCGAGTTTTTCGCCGAGTCCGGCTTCAAGGCCGTCGCGGTAGTGGCCGATGAGGGGGTCGACGTGTTCGATGAAGTCGATGCCGCCGGAATTGCCGTAGTCCTCGAAGGCGGCGTGGAAACGGGCGAGGGTGAGGCGTTTGAGCGGTCTGGCGGGCTGGTAGCAGAGTTCTTCGTTGCCGTCCTCGGCGATGACGGGGGTGGGGGTGATCCAGCCGATGTCGGAGAGGAGGTTGAGCGATTCGTTGAGGACGTTGCCGGGCACGCGCATACGTTCGCTGAGCTGGGCGGCGGAGGGCGGAGGGCGCTGCGCGGCGAACTCGCGCGCGATGACGAGAAAGGCGGCGAGGGTGAGGGTCTCCTGTGTGCGGGCGCTGACCTGCGACCACGCCTCGCGGCGGGAGAGGAAATTGACGTTTTGCACGGCGTAGCTGAGTTGGCCGCCGAGGAGAATGAAGACCCAGAAGAAGTAAAGCCCGAGCATGAGCACGGGAATGATGCCGACAGAGCCATAAAGGCTTTGCAGGCGCAGGACTTGCCCGACGTAGAGGATGGAGAGGTAGTTGTTGAGAAAGAGCAGGACGGCGACGACGACGGCACCGATGAAAGCGGGGCGCACCTGCACGTTGGCATTGGGGAAATAGGTGTAGAAGGCGGTGAGGAGCAGCGTGATCATGCCGAAACCGAGAAGCGGCGAGGCGAGGACGAAGAGGCGCGTGAGGGCGTCGCCGAAGGGCACGACCTCAAACATGTTGGCTACGGCGGAGGCGGAGAGGAGGGCGGTGCCGCCGAGGCCGAGGACGGCCCCGAGGCTGATGAACGTCCAGTAGGAGACAATACGCTGGCCCCAGGCCCGCCCCGAGCGCGTGCCCCAAATGGCATTCAGCGTGGTTTCTACCGCGGTAAGCAGTTGGATGGCGATGAAGATGAGGATGAGTAATCCGATGAGCCCGAAAGCCTGCGAGCCGCCCGTGTCGATCTGTTGGATAGTGGCTTCCGCGCCTTCCACGATCTGGCTGATGAGTTCGTCGAGGGCGGTGGCGTAGACTTCTTCCTCCTCGCCGGTCGGACTCGGCCGCGCAGCTTCGTCGAGAGTAATGTATTCCTGCAGGGTGGGCGCGACGAAGAGGAGCATCCGCTTGATCTGCAACTCAGCATCACCGCGCAGGAAGGTGCCGGAGAGCAATACGACCATGGCAATGAGCGGGCCAAGACCGATGAGCGACGAATAGCTGAGCGAGGCCGCGCGGGAAAACAGGCGGTTTGACATGAGACCGTCCCACGTGATGAAGGCCACCCGCATCCACCGCATCCAAATGCCCCAGCGGCTGCGGTCTTCGATGGCCTTCGGTGCCCAGATTTTGTCGAGCCAGAACCCGCGCAAGTCGCGGAGGGTGCGGCGCACTTTGCGGGAGAGAGCCGACCGCGGTGTCGCGGCAGTCTTTTTCGGGGTCTTCGATGTCATGGCAGGACGTTGTTCGTCTTATGCCCGATCACAGCGTGGTGAATTCCATTTGGCAATGACGATCCTGCGGGCGTGCGTGCGGTGAGTTCTCATCCACCGGGGTCCGGGGATGAATCGCCCGGACTACCGGACCTCGCGTGAGAGGGGCTGGCCCCGGCTTTTCGGGGATCAGCAAAGTGAAAGCGGCGTCCCGACGCTTACCGGGCCGCGGGATAAGCGGCAGGATGCCACTTCCACTCTTCCCCGTGCCTCCGTCCTCAATCGTCGCCGCCCCGTCGGCGGGGGAAAGGGATGCGGTCGAGGACTCCGCGGCCGTCTTCCTCGCCGTCGCCGAGGCGCCCTTCGAGCTGGCGCCCGAGTTCCTCACGAAGGCGCCCCGTGGCGGCATCGCGGAGGGCGGACTGGAGGGCGTCGGACGGGATTTGTACGCTCGGGCTGGCGAGCGGGCCGGCGACGCGCATGGGGAAAGTCGTGCGGGAGATGGAGGAGGACTGGCCAAGCAGTTGCACGGTTGTTTCGCGCGCGGTGATTTCGAGGGGCAAATCAACGCTCGATCCGCGCCATGTGCCGGTCGTGCGCAGATCAAAATATCCCCCGGAGAACGGGAATTCAACGGTCTCGGCGAGCATGCCGGCGACGGTCTCGACGGGCAATTCGTCGAGATGGGCTTCGAGGCGGTTGTCTCCGCCCCCGGCGGCAAGCGCTCCACCGCGCAGGTCGATGGCGAAGCGGCCGGTGTGGCTCTCGACGCGCAGGGAGGGCGGTTCGTCGAGGAGCCGGGGGTGGGTGGAGAGGTTGTTGCCGGTGATGCGCAGGCGTTCATCGGGCAACTGCGCCACGCGCACGCCCTCGCTCAGCACCTCGTCGACGCGTAGGCGGGGCGAGCGGCGGATGATGGACTCGGAAGCGACATGGGCGTAGCCCCGTTCGGCGGCGCGCTGGGCGAGGTTCTCACGCCACGAAAGTTCGTCGTCGCCCACTTCTTCATCGGGATCGGGTGCGCCCCCGACGCGCTCGAGGACTTCGGAGGCGCGCTGCAGGCGCTCGCGCCACACGCGGGCCTGCGCGAGCACTTCTTCGAGGTCGACCGAATCGGGCAGCTCAATGGGACGTTCGCGGGGAGTGCCGGGTTCGCGGCCCACGGGGCGGCCGGGAAGGCGGCGTTGTTCGCCCACGGACGCATTGATGGCTTCGACGCGGCGCAGCGCCACTTTGCGCGCGAGGAGGCTCAACCCGTCCACTTCCGCGAGCACCCGCTCGGCGCGGAAACGGTCCGTGTCGAGGGCGTTGGGGTCGGCCATGGCGAGGCCGTGCAGCGCAATGCGCGAGTCGACGGCGGAAAACTCGAGCCGCTCAAGGTCGACGGTCGCACCGTTGGCCTGCTGCAGACCGGATCGCGCCATTTCGGTGAGGACCAGCTCATCGAGGAAGATGTAGGTGACGACGCCGAGAAAGAGGAACAGCACGACGAGGGCCGCGCCCAGCGGACGGATCGGCGGTCCGCCTTTTGTCGCGGCAGCAAGTTCTTCCCAGCTCTTCTTACCCTCGATGCCTCCGAAGACGATCCACGCGAAGATGCGCACAGGCTTGCGCGCGGTCCACTTCTTGAAGCGCTCGGAATCCTTGGAGACACTCGCCATCTTTTGCCGGAAGGCGCGGAGCCTCCCGTGCACGGCAAAGCCGACGACGATGCCGAAGACCAACCCGAAGAGCACACCCGAAGGCATGACGTAGTATTCGAAGCCGAACCACGCCGTCACCGGGGCATTGGCGAGGACGGCGAAGACTCCGCTTAGCGGACCCTCCAGGAAAAATATCCCTATATGGAAAAGAACGGGCAAGAGAATGAGATAGAGCAGGCCCGCCGCCAGAGCCGTCATGCCCACGAGGAAGAGATTCACGTTGAGAAGGACGACGAGGCAGAGCAGGAGGAGATTCCAGCCCGGTGCCTGGACAAAGCCGGGCGTGAAGCCCAGCAGCGCGCCGAGCGTCGCAGCGGTTGTGATTTGGGCGCGGGAAGCGTTGCCGCGCAAAAGTTTGCCGATTTTGCGTGTGATCATGAGCAGAAGTAGTTTATCGAGCGAAGACGGTGCCCGCAGTGAAATACGTTTCCTTGAAGAATGCCCGCTGCGGCGTGGACTGCAAGCTTCGGAAGAAGGAGGTTGTGTCATTCTCCGGGTTGCCGTGCGTGCCGACGCGCACTCGGGGACCGACCGCCAAGATGCCAGTCTGCTACGGCGGGCGGCATCGTCGAAAATATAACGTCGCCGGCCGACCGCAAAAGGCGCCCGTTCCCGGGGCCGAGTCGCATTCAATCCACCGACGCGCTGGCACCGTTGTCGGCGGGCCCGAGGCGGAGAATGCGCGGCACGGCGCGCTTGGCCCAGGTCCCAGCGTCGTCGTAGGCGGAGGCACTGTCGCCAAAGGCTTCGCGCAGCATCTCCGTGTCGATGATTCCTGGATTCAGGGCGACGACGGCAACCTCGCCGACGACTTCCTGGGCAACCGCCTTGGACAGGCCCTCAATGGCCCACTTGGAGGCGCAGTAGGGGGCGACTTCCGGCGAAGTTGAGCGGCCCCAGCCAGAGCTGAAATTGACCACCACACCGCGCCCGGCGGCATTGAGGGCGGGCAGAAAGTGCCGCATGACGGAGACAGTTCCCTTGATGTTCACGGAGAGGAGTTGCGCCACATCTTCATCGGAAGTCTCCCAGACCGGGGCGGGGGCGTTGATAACGGCGGCGTTGTTGATGACAAACGCGGGCGGACCAAAGCGGTCGAAGACGGTTTCGGCAAAGCGCTTCACGGCCGTGTCCTTGCAGATGTCGACTGCCTCGAAGAGGTGTAGTGGCCCAAGCAACGCCCGCAACTCCAACTCCGCAAGGGCCGCTTCGTTCCTTCCGCATCCGGCCACGCGGTATTCGCGCGCGGCGAACTCCCGCGCCATGGCGCGACCGAGCCCGCGCGTGCAACCGGTGATAACAACACAAGGCTCATCCATAAGGCTTCACACATTCCGCCCCCGCTCCTACCGGAGCAAGGCAAAGCTGCATCCTTTTCCTCCCTCTTTTTCCTTCTCTCACGGTCCCGGTGACTCGATGAAGTTTCACCCTATGACGTCTCCTCCTCACTCTCGCTGCCTGCCCAACCGTCCGCAGCGTGCGGAAGGGAGTTTGTCGAGTGATCGCGAAGGAGCCCCGCCTCCGCCGCATCAGTCGACCGAGGACCCCCGGTCCGCCGGGAGAAGTAAAGTCACTCATAAAAATAAACACATATTTATTTTTGTTGACAAAAATACATAGCTCAGAGTCATAATAGTTGACAAATAATTATTTCAGGAGAAAATAATTGCCGGATTTCCCGGCTCTGGCGGGCGGCACTCTCTTTGAGAATGCCAAACCTGTAATTTATAAGATTGCTAATCTAGCTCAAAAATATTTTATTTTACGGAGATCCGGGGCTGGCGGGTTGCGGGAGATAGCGGTTGATTTCCGGAGGGGGGCGGGCTTTAGTGGGCCGCTTATGTCAGTAGGATTGCTGTTTTCGGGGCAGGGTGCCCAAAAGGTGGGCATGGGGCAGGGCCTCCATGAGCATTCGCATCGCGCGCGTGAGTTGTATGCGGCGGCGGATGCTGCGCTTGGCTGGCCCCTGACGGAGTATTCGTTCAACGGGCCCGATGCCAAGCTGACGGAGACACGGGTGTGCCAGCCCGCCTTGTTCGTGCATGGCTACGCTCTTTTCGCGGAGATGGAGGCGGCGGGCAAACTCGGCGAGGTGAAGGCCGCGCTCGGGCTGAGTCTCGGCGAATTGACAGCGTTGACGGCGGCGGGGGCGTTTGATTTTGAGACGGGTTTGCGCGTGGTGGCGGAACGTGGGCGCCTCATGCAGGAGGCCTGCGAGGCAAGCGAGGGCACGATGGCCTCGCTCATAGGGGGATCGCCGGAGGCGGCGCGTGAGCTGTGCGCGGCGCACGACATCGACATGGCGAATCTAAACTGTCCCGGTCAGATCGTTGTCTCCGGTGAGCGCGCGAAGGTGGAGGATGCCGTGGCCGATGCCAAGGCGGGCGGGGTGTTCAAGATGGTGGTGCCCCTCAATGTCGCCGGCGCCTACCACAGCCGCCTGATGGATTCCGCGCGGCGTGCCTTCGAGTCGTTCCTCAACGGGGTGGAGATCCGTTCTCCGCGCTTCGCCGTGTTCTCGAATGTTACTGGCGAGGCGGTGTCCGAGCCCGACGAGATCCGCCGTCGCCTCGTGGAGCAGGTGGTTTCGAGCGTGCGCTGGGAAGACTGCATGCGCGGCGCGGCCGCGCTGGGGGTCGAGCGCTTTTATGAATTCGGGCCGGGCGGCGTCCTCGCGGGCCTTGCCCGCCGCATCGACCGCGCCCTCGCCGTGACCTCTATCCAGGACTACGACGATCTTCCGCTCTAGTCACCGCCGCACACGACCGGTATGCCCGAACTCTCGAAAATCCGCAACTTCTGCATCATCGCGCACATCGACCACGGAAAGACGACGCTTTCCGACCGGTTGCTCGAAGTGACGCACACCGTGCAGTCGCGCGATATGAAGGCGCAACTCCTCGACTCGATGGACCTCGAGCGGGAGCGTGGGATCACGATCAAGAGCCACCCCGTGACGCTTGCCTACTTCGCCCCGGACGGGACGGAGTGGCGGCTCAACCTTATCGACACGCCGGGCCACGTGGACTTTTCCTACGAGGTCTCGCGCAGTCTCGCGGCCTGCGAAGGGGCTTTGCTCCTTGTCGACGCCGCGCAGGGCATCGAGGCGCAGACGGTGGCCAACTGCCAGTTGGCGATCCGCCAGAACATGGTGATTATCCCGGTGATCAACAAGATCGATCTGCCAGGCGCCGAGGTGGAGAAGGTGAAGCATCAACTGGAGGAGATCCTTGCCATCCCGGCGGACGAGGCCGTCCTCGCGAGCGCCAAGGTGGGCAAGGGCATCCCCGAGATCCTCGATTCCATCCTCACCCGCATGCCGCCGCCGCGCTGGGCCGACTACCCGGCGACGCGCCTGCTTATCTTCGACTGTGTCTACGACAGCTACAAAGGCGTCATCTGCTACGTGCGCGTTTTTTCCGGCAAGGTGAAGCGCGGCGATCCTATCATCCTCATGAGCGACGGCACGAAGACCGAGGTCAAGGAGGTGGGCATCTTTTCACCGAAGATGCGTGCCTGCGAGATGCTCGAGGCGGGGAGTGTGGGTTACGTCGTGACGAGCATCAAGGAAGTCGCGGACATCCGCCTCGGCGACACCATCACGGCGGCAAACGAACCCGCGGCAGAGATGCTTCCCGGCTATCAGGAAGTACAGCCGATGGTGTTTTCCGGTCTTTATCCCATCGATACATCGGACTACGAGAAGCTGAAGGTCAGTATGGCCAAGCTGCGCCTCAACGATGCCGCCTTCGTCTACCAGCCGGAGAGTTCCGTCGCGCTCGGGTTTGGCTTCCGCTGCGGCTTTCTCGGGCTGCTGCACATGGAGATTGTGACCGAGCGCATCCGGCGCGAATACGACCTCGACATCATCTCCACGTATCCGAGCGTCGTCTACCGTGTGACGAAGAGCGACGGCGAGCTGATCGAGGTGCAGAATCCCGTGCATCTGCCCGATCCGAGCGAGATTGATCACATCGAGGAGCCGACGATCCGCGCCACCATCCACCTGCCCAACGAGTCCATCGGTGACATTCTCGCCCTTGTCATGGAAAAGCGCGGGCTCATCGACCACACCGAGACGATCGACGCCACGCGTGTGATGCTCGTCGCCAATCTCCCGCTCAACGAGATCCTCGTGGATTTCAATGATCGCCTCAAAAGTATCACCAAAGGCTATGGGTCGATGGACTATGAGATCACCGGCTACCAGACATCCAAGCTCGTGAAGCTCGACATCCTCGTGAACGGCGAACCGGTGGACGCTTTTTCCAGCATCGTACACGTGGACAAGGCGGAGGCAAAAGGGCGCATGCTTTGCGGCAAGCTGAAAGACATCCTGCCGCGCCAGCTTTTCAAGGTGGCCGTCCAGGCGGCCGTCGGCGGCAAGGTGGTCGCCCGAGAGACTGTCGGTGCCCTGCGCAAGGACGTGACGGCCAAGTGCTACGGGGGCGACATCACGCGCAAACGCAAACTCCTTGAAAAGCAAAAGGAGGGCAAAAAGCGCATGAAACAAGTGGGCAAGGTCTCTATTCCGCAAGAGGCGTTTGTCGATATTCTCAAATCAACCAGTTAGTTGACCGTGTTTTCATTTCTTCGATCCAAGGAGTCCAACGTCCGCCATCAGGCGCGCGACTGGCTGCGCCTCGCCCAGAAGATCCACGCCTACCGCCGCGACGTCCTCGACGAGAAGCCGCGGGCGCGCCTCGAAGCCGGCATGGAGGAGCTGCAGGACCTGCTGCGCAAGAAAGCGCCGGCCGAGGAGCTGAACCGCAGTTGCGAAGCCCTTGAGCCGATTCTGCGGCAGACGGGGGGCTCCTTTTTCCCGCGCACCTTTTGGGCGGAGAACGTGGAAATGGTGCTCGTCGCGGCGCTCGTTGTCATCGCCATCCGCACCTTTCTCTTCCAGCCCTTCAAGATTCCGACCAATTCGATGTATCCCACCTACAACGGGATCACGACGAATCTTTATCTCGACGCCGAGGACCAGCCGAACCGCGCTTTCCGCGCTTTCCGCACCCTTCAGCTCGGTGCCGGGCACCGCTCCTTCGACGCTCCTGACACCGGCGAACTGATCGTCCCGCTCACGGTTTCCGGTATCCCCTCCATCCACCCCAATATCCGGGGTCGCCCCGAGCGCGGTCGGCAGTGGTTCATACTGCCCGGCGTGAAGGCCGTCTACACCTTCTATATCGGCGGGGACCCTATCGAGCTTCATGTGCCGACCGATTTTCCCATCGAGGATCTCGTGCGCTCTCTCGCCTCTAACGGCGCGGGGATCGCCGACGACCCCCGCCACGGGCGCGTCCTCCGCACGGGCCGGCATTTCGAGGCGGGCGAGTTTGCCTTTGCCTTCGACATCCTCACGGGCGACCAACTCTTCGTTGACCGCATGAGCTATCACTTCATCCGGCCGCAGGTGGGGCATCCGGTCGTCTTTCTGACCGACGACATCGAACTCATGTCGCGCGGCGAACGCGGCAAATACTACATCAAGCGCCTTGTCGGTGAGCCCGGCGACACCCTGCGCATCGATCCACCCGTGCTCCTGCGTAACGGCGAGCCCATCGAGGGCTCCGAGGTCTTTGCCCTCAATGCGGAGCAAGCGGGCCGGTACTCCGGCTATGTCCGCATGGACGCCGCCCGCTACGGCGGCGCGCGGCCCATAAACGTACCCGAAGACCACTTCTTCGTCCTCGGCGACAATTCGCCGAACAGCGCCGACAGCCGTCAGTGGGGCTTCGTCCCCAAGCACGCCATGGTCGGGCGCGCCTTCTTCATCTACTATCCCTTCAGCCACCGCTGGGGACCCTCGAAGTAAGCGCCCGCGGCGCCTTCTGCTCCCTCGCCGGGATTCGCCGCACGGGACTGCTTCAGGCGCGGCGGGGTAGGGTATTCCAGCGACTGCGAAGCCGGGCGAGTTCCGTGCCGTCGGAGGAGCGTCGTATGCGGTGGCGGAAGGCAGGGCCGCTCTCCGTGGGGATCCGCTCGACATCGGCTTCAACCGTATCGCCGGAGAAGGCCATGGCGGAGAAGCGGACTTCGACTTCAACCGGGCGAAAGCGGTCCCAGGTTTCCGGCGGAACGGCTTCGAGAGCCCACTCGACATAGACGGCGTTGTTGACGTGCCGGTTGACGTCGAGATCGTGAAGGCGCACGCGGAAGGAGGCGCTGTGGTCGGAGTGATCAAGCGGCGGAAGCCGACCAAAGGGATCTTCCAAGACCCGGCGGGGACGGATGGCGATGTCCGGCAGGTGCTCGCGCGGGCGCACCGGATGATGATCGTCGGCGCGGATGAGGAGCCACGCGGAGGTGGCTGCGCCATAGGCCCGGTCTTCGGCGTCGAGAAAGACAAACTCCCGCAGCGCGAAGAGGCGGTGCCAGCCGGAAGGCCACGTCGCGACCCGCACGCTGTCGCCGATCATCGGATAGCGGTCGAGGCGGATGTGGTATCCCGAGAGTACCCATAGGAAACCTTTGTCCCGCAGCCATGAGAGACCCACACCGATGCGGTCGGCGTGGATTTCCGCGGCGTCCTGCAGGTAGTGCAGGCAATTGACGAATTTGAGGTTGCGGGCGATGCCGGCCTCGTATCCGCGCACCTTGTGCTCAGCCACGACCGCACTTGCGAGGTCGTAAGAATTCGGCGAATACGGTGCGTCGGCTTTCATGGGAGTGAGGCGGACGAAAGGCTATTCGTCTTTGACGCACCGCACCCAGCGGCCGGAGTAGGCGGGCACGGTGACGGGCGCGCCGACGGGGAGGGGTTGCTCCGCGACGGGGTCTTCCCATGCGCTGTAGCGGTAGGCCGGTGTTTCGAGGCGGGCGGTGCGTTCCTCGCCGTCGTTGAGGAGGAAATAATGGTCGGCGGCGGGCGCGGCGAGCCGGTAGGCGATGGTGTCGCAGGTGTAGGGTGCAAGCGTGTCGCCGAGGCTGTGACGGGCGATCGAGGACTCGGCGGAGTCGTTGCCGGGGGCGGTGCACATGCGGGAGGCCTCGTAGGCGAGGATGACGGCCTCGCCCTCACCGACGCGGTTGGCGGTGACGGCGGGCAGCCCGTGCGTGAAAGACTCGCGGACCTCGGCGGTGGTGGGCTTGAGGTCGAGGGTGGTGCCGTGAACCATCTCGCCGCTCTCTTTGATAACCCACTTGCGGGTGGTGTGGCGCGAGAACTGGAAGTCGCGCAGGTTGCAGCCGAAGAGCCGCTCGAAGGGCGAGCCGGCGGGGCTGCGCAGGACGCGCCCGTGGTAGTCATACCAACCGCCGGGGGCGTCGAGGACGACGCGCCCGCCGCCTTCAGCGTATTCGCGGAGGATTTCGAGGAGACCGTCGTCGAGGGCGAGGCAGGCGGGCAGGTAGATCGCCTTGTAGCGTGCGGCGAGACCTTCGCGCAGGTCGGTGCCGGTGACGTGCTCCCACGGGATGTTGTGGTTGATAAGGGCGCGGGCGGCGCCGATGCGCGCGCGGATGGGCTCCTTTTTGAAGAAGTCGCGGCCGCCCACGGCGGCGGCGGCCCAGATGGCCTCCATGTCCCAGTCCTGGAAGACGCCCACGTAGGGCTCCTTGCGCGCGGACCACAGTTCGTCGGCGAGGCGACGGCAGGCCTTGCCGATCTTACCGGCTTCGACGGCGCGGTCGGTGGGCTCGTTGTTGCGGTCGAGGAGGGCGAACTCGCCGCCTTCCCAACCGGCGGTGCGGATACTCCAGCACCAGAGACCGAACCCGCGGTAGCCGCCCGCGATCCAAGAGAGCATGAGCTGGGTCATGGCGGCGCCGTCGATCGTGATGCCCGGCTTTTGCTCGCGCACTTCGGTGACATAGGGCGCTTTGTGGCCGGTCATCTGCTGCGGCCCGCCGGTGGACTCCCATGTGGCGTTCCAGCCCCCCTTGAACCAGTCGGCGGTGATAGAGGCCTGCATATACATCGGCCGGGTGGCTTCAAAATCAACTTCCTCGAAATGCCACGCGGGGTGGAAACTGGGGTAAAAGGAACCGGCTTCGCGCATGAGGTCGGCGATACCCTCCATGTCCGTGCCGCGGGACGCGAACGGCAGGAAGAGCCCCATTTCACCGCCGGAGCGCACGGGGATGTTCGGGTCGGCCTCCATGACGGGCGCGAGACGGTCGCGCAACCAGTTGATGTAATTGTCAGCCTTGAAGCGGAGGACGTCGCGGGTGCGCCGGTATTCGCGGAAGCCGCCGTTGACGACGTCTCGCAACTCGGCGGCGAGGTGATCCCAATCCGCCCAGCCGATCCGGTCGCCCCCCGTCTCCGGGTATTGGAGGGGACCCGGCATCATGCAGTGGTGCACGTTCCATGCTTCGTTGAGAGCGTTGATGGAGCCGTACTGGCGTTTCAGCCAGTCGAGGAACATGGCTGCCTGCTCTTCGGAAAGATTGCGGTCGAAATCGGGCTGGACGGAGGGCACCCAGTCGGCGGAGCGCTTGCGGTCGGCGTCAGAGGTGCCCTTCTTTGCGAGCGAAGCGCCCGCTTCGCCGCGCGCCTCGCGGTCGATGCGTTCGCGCATGACGGCTTCCTGCCGCTCGAGCCAGATCTCGTTTTCGCGCAGCTCCTCAATCGGCATGTCCTCGGGCAGGCCCAGCTCGCGGAGCTTCTCCGGGGTGGGGTCTTCCCAGCCGGCTTCGCCGTACCACCACGGGATGATGCCCTCGTCGAGGGCCATGTGCATAACGGTGGCCTGGTCGGTGCCGCGGCACACCTGGCACTGCTTGAGAGCGGTGAAGCCCAGTTGCCGCATGAGGCGGAAATGGCCGCGGATGTCGTCCATGGTCATCTCCGGGTGCTGGATGAAGACGCAGCCGACGGGCCACGGCCGGATGCGGCGGAACTTCGCCTGCTTTGGGGAATCGTGCAGGGACAGGTATTTCTCGTGGAGAAACGGATCGTTGGATGGCATATTATTCTGTTTTTTTGACATAGAGGGGGAAGGGGAAAGGCGAACTTCCTGCGGCCGAAGGGACAAGCTCATTCCGCCGGGCAAAAGAAAAGACTCGCCGCCAAGCCCTGTTGATTCAACCGTTTTCCCGTTACTCGTCATGGATTGCCGGAAATTGGTTGCCCGTATCTTTTCTACGCGGATGACGCGCCCATGCGGCGTCGCGCGGTGGGCTGGTGCAGCCCGCGGGCTTGCGCGCGGCGGCCTCCTTCTCGCGGCGGTGGCATTCGCCGCACCGTGGGCCGCGGCGCAGGCGCTGCATTGGCCGACGCCGGGAGACGGCTTCGAAGAGGGCGAGCCCTACGAAGAATGGGTGCAGGCGACGGCTTCGGGCAATCCGGAGAGCGCGCTCTTCGGTTGCGTGCGCAACAACGGCAACCGCTTTCACGAGGGGCTCGATATCGCGCCCGTGCTGCCGCGCCGTCGCGGCGAGGCGACCGATCCGGTCTTCGCCGTCATGGACGGGACGGTCGCCTACATCAACCGAGTGGCCGGAAACAGCGGATATGGGCGCTACATCGTCGTCGTGCACGGCGGCGTGCAGCCCGCTATCCACACCCTCTACGCCCACCTCGCTTCCATCGCCGACGGGATCGAGGAAGGCGTGCGCGTGGAAGGCGGGCAGGTGCTCGGCATCATGGGGCGCAGCGCCGGAGGCTACACAATCCCGCGGCAACGCGCCCACCTGCACCTCGAGTTCGGCCTGCGGCTGACGGATGACTTTCAGGCGTGGTACGACCGGCAGGAGTTCGGGTCGGCAAATCACCACGGCGTATGGAGCGGCTTCAATTTGGTCGGCTTCGATCCGCTCGATTTCTTCACGCGCATGCGCACGGGTGAAGTCACAAGCGTCGACGCCTACCTCGCCTCCATCCCGGTCGGTGTTGTCGTGCGTGTGACGACCGACCGTGTGCCCGATTTTGTCCGGCGCTATCCGCGCCTGCTCTGGAGTCCGGTGCCGGAGGAAGGCGTGGGCGGTTGGGAGGTCATGCTCTCCGGCTGGGGACTGCCGCTTCGCTTCATTCCGTTGCCGCCCGATGATCGCGGACTCGGTGCCGGAAACGGTGTCACCGAAATCATCGCCGTCGATCCGGGCCAGCTCGAAAACTATCGCTGCCGCCAGATTGTCTCCATGGAGCCCGACGGCGCGGCCACCCTTGGGCGCGGGGGCAGCCGCGTGCTCCAACTGCTCTTCGGCTTTAAGTAGACGGCAGGCTGCCTGTCGTGTCTTACCGCCCCCGACGGCACAGATCTCGCTATGCAATGGTATATGCCATTTTGGAATGATTCTTTTTTCGGATATATCCCATTATCGATTATTGGGTCAATTGCTTTTGATCATTGAAGTCCATATTCATTTTTCCTATACGTAAAATAATTTATTTCAGAGATGAGTATATGCGTCAATTATATTATTTGTGATATGAGTATGTAGCGCTGAAAGCATGCGACAAATTGTCCCAAAGCATGTCTCTTCGTGACGTGTCGGCGCTTCAACAGATTTCTACCGGGGCTAGGTTGAGTTCCGTAAATAATTAAATTAAAGTATCTTATGGTTTCTAGAGAATAGGAAGGCGGGGTTTTGCGAAAGGAACGGTTCATGCGGAAAGGCAATTATGAACATTGATTTCAACAAATTCACGGAGATGTCGGGTCGGGCGGTGCAGGAGGCGCAGAATGAAGCGCGCCGCCGCAACCACCAGCAGATCGACGTCTGGCACCTATTACTCGCCTTGCTCACGCAGGAGAACGGCATCGTGCCGACAGTTGTCGAGAAAATGGGCCTGCAAACAAGCGCGCTCGAACTGGCGGTGAAGCGGCAGTTGGATAAGCTGCCGGCGGTCACCGGGAGCACTTCTGCGAGCCAAGTCTACATCACACCCGCGCTGAACGCCGCGCTGACGGCGGCGGAAGAGGCGGCGGAGCAACTGCGCGACGAGTACGTGAGCGTGGAGCACCTGTTCCTCGGCCTGCTCAAGAGCGGTCAACCGGCGGAGCTGAAAAAGCTCTTCGACAGCTTCGAGATCGACGAGAAGCGGTTTCTTGAGGCCGTGCGGGCGACACGCGGTAACCAGCGCGTCACGACGCAGCATCCGGAGGACACCTTTCAGGCCCTGCAAAAGTACGGCGTGGACCTTGTGGAAATGGCGCGCAAGGGCAAGATGGACCCGGTCATCGGCCGCGACAGCGAGATCCGGCGGGTCATCCGCATCCTCTCGCGCAAGACGAAAAACAACCCCGTTCTCATCGGCGATCCCGGCGTGGGCAAGACAGCCATCGTCGAAGGCCTCGCGCAGCGTATCGTGCGCGGCGACGTGCCCGAGGGCGTCAAGGAAAAGACGATATTCGCCCTCGACATGGGCTCGCTCCTCGCGGGTGCGAAATACCGCGGCGAATTCGAGGAAAGGCTCAAGGCCGTTCTCAACGAAGTGAAGACAAGCGAGGGCCGCATCATTCTCTTTATCGACGAGCTGCACACCATCGTCGGCGCGGGCAAAGCGGAGGGCGCGGTCGACGCAGGCAACATGCTCAAGCCCATGCTCGCCCGCGGCGAGCTGCGGTGTATCGGCGCGACCACGCTCGACGAGTACCGCAAGCACATTGAGAAGGACGCCGCCCTCGAACGTCGCTTCCAGACGGTCCTTGTCGACCAGCCCAACGTGGAGGACACCATTTCCATCCTCCGCGGCCTGCGCGAACGCTTCGAGGTACACCATGGCGTGCGCATCCAGGACAACGCCCTCGTCACGGCCGCGACGCTCTCGCACCGTTACATCACGGAACGTTTTCTGCCGGACAAGGCCATCGACCTTGTCGATGAGGCTTGCGCCATGATCCGCACGGAGATGGACAGTATGCCGCAGGAGCTGGACGACCTCTCCCGCCGTCTCATGCAGTTGGAGATCGAAGAGGCTGCTCTGCGCAAGGAGAAGGACGAGGCCAGCCGCCAGCGTCTCTCCGAGTTGCAGAAGGAGTTGGCCGACCTGCGCGAGAAGGTGCAGGCAATGCGCGGACAGTGGGACAAGGAGAAGGAAGCCGTCGGCAGCGTGCAGAAAGTGCGCGAGGCGATCGAAACCACGCGTATGGAAATCGAGCGCGCGGAGCGTGCCTACGATCTCAACAAGGTGGCCGAACTCCGCCACGGCAAGCTGCCCGACTTGCAGAAGCGCCTCAAGGAGATGGAGGCCACGATGGAGACGGCGAGTCTCCTCAAGGAGGAGGTCACCGCCGATGAGATCGCTGAGATCGTGGCGAAGTGGACGGGCATCCCGGTCACCCGCCTCGTCGAGGGCGAAAAGGAAAAGCTCCTCCGTCTACCCGAGATCCTGCACCAGCGCGTCATCGGCCAGGACGAGGCCGTCGACCTCGTGTCCGACGCTGTCCTAAGAGCCCGCGCGGGCATCCGCGATCCACGCCGCCCCATTGGCAGCTTCCTTTTCCTCGGCCCCACCGGTGTGGGTAAGACGGAACTCGCCAAGACCCTCGCCGAAGCGCTCTTCGACTCGGAGGACAACATGGTGCGTATCGACATGAGTGAATACATGGAGAAGCACACCGTGGCCCGCCTCATTGGAGCGCCCCCCGGGTACATCGGCTTCGAAGAGGGCGGCCAGTTGAGCGAAGCCGTGCGCCGCCGCCCCTACAGTGTGATCCTCTTCGACGAGGTGGAGAAGGCGCACCCCGATGTCTTCAACGTGCTCCTACAAGTGATGGACGACGGCCGCATCACCGATTCGCAGGGACACATCGTCGACTTCAAGAACACCGTCATCATTATGACATCCAACGTCGGCAGCCGCTATCTGCAGGAAGGCGTCACCGGTGATGAGATTCCCGAATCGGTGCGCGAGTCTGTCATGGCTGATCTGCGCGCGGGCTTCCGGCCGGAGTTCCTCAACCGCATCGACGACATCGTGCTCTTCAAGCCGCTCACGCTCGAGGAAATCGGCATGATCGTCGTTCTGCTCCTCGCCGATGTGAACCGCCGACTCGCCGACCGCCGTATCACCGTGGAGGTCGACGCCGAGGCGCGGGAGTGGATTGCCGAGCGCGGGTACGATCCTGTCTACGGAGCGCGCCCGCTCAAGCGTTTCCTGCAAAAGCGCGTCGAGAACCCGCTCGCCCGCGCACTTATCGCCGGCGACGTGAAGGAAGACACCGAAGTGCGTTTCGCGCGCGACGGCGACGAACTCCGCATGGAAACCCAGCCCGCCGCCGTCGAAGGCGAGGTCGTGGACGAGTGAGGGTGGACTGAACGGAGCCACTGCGCGACTCAGTCCACGGCCTCTCTCCTTTGCGCCCACTCGCGCAGAGCCATGAAAAGGTCGTGCCCGAATGCGCGGGCGCTATCCGGGGTGACGGGGACGCCCTTGGCGGTGGCATAGGGAATCTCAAGGGTTGCTGCCACGGCGGTTTCGCGGCGTTCTTGGAAAACCCAGCGGGCACAAGTCGTTCCCGCCCCGTAATTGGCGCCGGTATTCCACTTCTTCCCGAAAGGCAGGGTATCGCCGGCATCGTATGGGAGCGGACCTTGCACATTCTCTTCGAGAATTCCGGCCAAGGCCTGTTGACGGCGCCAGTTGACGGGATCTTCGCTGCCGACGATGTAGATGTGATGGTTGCAGTCGTCGCCCACGACGAAGGGGCAGTGGAGGTCGAGGGCGGCCCGCAGCCGGCTGTCCGTGTGGCGCTGAACGAGAGACATGACTGCCGCGGTTTCCGGATAGAGCGGACTCTGCCCGTAATCCCGGTTGTGGTCGTGCGGATGGCGTGCCTTGCCTTGGTCGCCGGCCTCGACGCCATCGAGGTCAACGAGCGGTACGGCAATGAAGCGCAGCCCTCCGGAGACCTGCTCATCCGCGAGAGACGCGTCGAGAACTCCCTCAAGGACGAAATTTGCCATCATCTCGCAGCAATGGTGCCGTGCCGTGAGGAGGACTTGGGCAGTTTCACCGCCCGGAGCGCATCCGGTTTCGAGCCACGGGACGGATCGTCCAAGGCGGCTCACGCAGAGTTCGTGTTGCCGTAAGCGCGGCGACCCCGCGTGGCGTCCAAGCCATTCCTGAAGGTTGGCAAGGGTGTAGGGCATGGCGAGAGCGAAGCGCAACTCGTCGGCGTCGCCACACGCGTAGGAGAGTTCCAGCGCGTAAGGTGTGAATTCGGGCACCCATGCCCACGTCTTTCCTCGATCCCGGCTCACGGCGGCGCCGCGCACGGTCATTGTGCATGGTCGGTCGAAGACGAGCGTAATACGTCGACCGGCGCAGCCCCGCACACGGATGTGCCAGTAAAACCAGTCCCTCGTGCTGTCCCGGTTGTCCGGGTGCAAGTGGATGCGGTCGCCTTCAACAGCGGTGATGATGCCGTTGCCGGCGGGGATATCGGTGTCTGCGGAGAGCATTGTGCGGGATTTTTGGAGGGGAGGAAGGGTGGGTCATTTCCCGTCGCGATCACGTTTGCGCCGGGCTAGAATTTCATCCCATGCACGCACATTGCAGCGGTCGGCCCACTGCTGCCAAAGACCTTCGAGTTCGGTGACGAGGGCGGGCTGTTCGGCTGCAAGATTGTGGAGTTCGGAGCGGTCGGCCTCGATGTCGTAGAGTTCCCACGGTTGGGTGCCCGGACGGAGAGCGGGGTTTCCCTTGGCGGAAAGACCGCCGGACTGCACGTATTCGCGCACAAGCTTCCACTTGCCGCGTCGGATGCCACAGTTTCCTTCGTGCTCCCATGTAAGGATCTCGCGGGTGTGCGGCTTGTCGTCGAAGGCGGAGCGCAGCGAGTAGCCCTCGTGCGGAAGGATTTCGCGGTCGCCAATGCGAGCGGGGTAATCGGCGCGGGTCACTTCGAGGATCGTGGCCATGATGTCGGGAAGCTGCGCGGGCTGGCGGCGGAGTTCCCCGCGTGCGGCGATACCCGCGGGCCAGTGAACAATGAGAGGTGTCGAAATGCCGCCCTCGTGTATCCAGCTCTTGTATTTGCGGAAGGGTGTGTTGCTCACGTTGGCCCACGGCACGCCGTAACTGCAGTAAGTGTCCTCGGGGCCGGGATCGATGTCGGGCGTGTTGCCGAAGCGCACGGGGCGTCCGTCGCGCGTATGGGAGCGGGCGGACCAGCTCTTGGGCAGCCTGTTGGCCCAGTTGCCGCCGACTTCCTCGTGGCAACCGCCGTTGTCGGCGAGGAAGAAAACGAGGGTGTTTTCGAGTTCGTCGGCTTCTTCGAGAGCGGCGAGGACACGACCGATGCCGCGGTCCATCTGCTCGATTTGGGCGGCGTAGACCTCCATGCGCCGGGCCTGCCATTCTTTGTCTTCCGCCTCGTCCCATGGAGGTTGCGTGGGGTCGCGCGGGGAGAGGGCGGCTTCGTCGCCGATGATTCCGAGTTCGCGCATGCGGCGCAGGCGTTCTTCGCGCAGATCGTCCCATCCGTTCTCGTAGCGTCCGCAGCAGCGCGCGATGTCTTCCGGGCGGGCATGAAGGGGCCAGTGCGGCGCGGTGTAGGCGAGGTATTGGAAGAGCGGCTTGCCGTTGCCCGCGGCAAAGTGGCGGCGTATCTGGTCGGCGGCTTCGTCGCTGATGGCGTCGGTGAGGTGGAAGTCGCCTTCCGGCGGGTCGAGCGGCGTGTTGCCGCGGGTGAGGGTCTTCGGCGCGTAGTAGCTCGCGGCTCCGCAGAGGATGCCGTAGTACTCTTCGAATCCGCGCTGGCACGGCCAGTTGCGGTGCGGCGCGTCGAGGTGGCCCGTGACGTGCCACTTGCCGGACATACGCGTGGCGTAGCCGTTGCGGACGAGGACCTCCGCGATTGTTGCGGCGTTTTGCGAGAGGTCGCCGAGGTAGCCGTCGATCTGGTCGTTACCGATCATGTGGCCGACATCCGCCTGGTGCGGGTGTAGGCCGGTGAGGAGCGAGGCGCGCGAGGGGCAGCACCTCGCCGTATTGTAGAACTGGGTGAAGCGCAGTCCGCCGCCGGCGAGAC
>SKLD01000057.1 GCA_007123395.1 Opitutales bacterium | reverse complement strand
CTTCCGGTAGCGTCACATCGGTGTTGGGAAAGCTCAGCTCGGCGCGCGGATCCTCCGGCACCGGCTCGCCCCCGAGGGTCACCGAGCGGATGGCCGGGGTGGCGGAATCGCGGAAGATGCGCGGGGTTTCCTCGGGCACACCGAGGGAAAAGGCCGGGTTGCCAGTGTCGATGAGGTCGTTCGTGAAGGCCTCCACCCGGATGCGGCCGACAGCGCCGTTGCCGCCGGTGGCGGAGACGCTTCCCGTTCCTCCCGCTCCACCGAGCGCGCGCAACACGCCGTTTCCGCTGATCGAGTCTGAAATCAGCCGGATACCGCCGCCGCTGCCGCCGCCGGATCCCCGGTTACCGCCGCCTGCGTTCGATCCATTGCCGCCATTGGCGCGGACCTCGCCCGACAGGACGATGGATGCGGGAGTCGCGATGAGGATCGCGCCGGCCCCCGCGCCGCCGCCTTTGCCCACCGAGCCGTTGGCGCTGCCCGCTCCACCCGATCCGCCGATCAGCGGAAAGACGCCTGCGTTGCCGTAAGCGACGCCTGCCGCACCCGGTGTTTGGCCGCCCCACGAGGTATTCGCGAGCCCCCCTGCAGTGCCATATCCACCGCCGCTGCCCGCGTGGCTATCGTTTTCGCCGTAGGATGCCCCGCCGGGTCCCATCCCTCCGCCGCCAAGCGTTTGTGCGTCAGATCCGCGACCGCCACGAAAGCCGCCCGGTCCGGGCTCGGCGAAGGTGCGTAAGGCCGTGCCGGAGTGCCCCATAGTCCCGTTCAGCGAGACCGTCCCGTCGATGACCACATCGCCCTGTGCCAGCCAGATCACCGGCGCGCGCGAGGGGTGGTTGGCGAAGGTCACCGTCACGCCGGCGGGGATGTTGATCGTGGAGAATTTGAAGACCACCGCCCATTGTTCTGGATCGTAAACCCCGGCCCCCGCGCCCGGCGTGTCCCATGGCCCGGTGAGGGCCTCGGAGAGGTCGATAACGACGCTCTCTGAAGGCGCGAAGGCACCGTCGGAGCCGTCCGACGGAATGACGATGGAAGCGGACAGCGCGGGAGCGGTGCCCGCGAGGACGCCGAGCGCGCAGACGGAACGCACAAGCATTCTGGTGGAGAAGCGGAGACGGTTCATGGTTTTTGGACTAGGATTACGAGAGGTGGATGAAGATGGCGTCGCAGCTACAACGCCTGTTCGTAAGGCCGATGAAAGAGACATTCCGTTCGCGGGTCAAGACGATTATGGCCTTTGTGTTCAAAGGTGCGGTTGACTTGTGGAACGGTGGGATTGCAAACCGCGCCGCCATTCGCGCGGGGGGTAGCCCATGCGTTGTTTGAAGGCACGGGAGAAGGCGCTGGCGCTGCCAAAGCCGCAGCGTTCGGCGATGGTTTCGAAGGTGTCGCGGGTTCCGGCCATGGCATCGGCGGCGCGTTGGAACCGGATGCGGCGAAAGACCTCGGCGGGCGCGCAGCCAAGGAAATCGTGGAAAAGGCGGCGCAGGTGCGCGGGAGACGCACCGACAGCGCGGCCGACGGCATCAAGTCCGGGATTCTCGCCAAGATGCCGCTCAAACCACTGGATGGCACGCTCGACGATGGGATGCGCCCGGTGGGTCGGGGCCGCGCTTGGCGCGGTGCTGTCGGGCGCGGCGGCGAGAAGGCACAGCTCGAGGCGGAGGTGCTCCTGCCGCAGGTGTGTGAGGCGGTTGGGACGGGAGAATTCCGCCGCTGCCCGCGTGGCAAGGCGGTCGAGTCGGGAGCGGTCGTCGGGCGAGAGCGGTGCCGTGAGATGCCCGGAGGCGCGCACGCGGTCGCCGAAGGCGTCGTCGACGGCGGGGTAGTGGAAGACAACAACCTCGGCGCCCGCGGCAGGATCGCCGCGCCAGCCGTGGAGGTGGCCGGGCGGGAAAACCCACAGGTGGTCGGCGCGCAGGGGGGCGGGTCCGCTCTTGAAGACGGGTGCGATTTGCCCCGCGATGACCGCCTGGAACTCCCATGCCGGCCTCCGCATTACTTTGAGCGGCGAGTTGCCGTAGTCACGGCCGCCGCGGCCTAAGTAGACGAGCATTTCCGGGAAAAGCGTCTGATTGAGCGAAAATGTCAAGTTTGCGAGCGTGATCGGTATGGCGGCCTGCGGGACCTCTTGTTTAGGATAAGTAGGTTCGGTTTACGTCCGTCCCCTTGTTTCAAAACCACCAAACCCGATTCACCCATGTCCAGTAATAGCAAACGTTACGCCCTCGTCGGCCTGGGAAGCCGCGCCTCCATGTTTTGGAAGGCCATTGCCGAAGACTACCGCGAAACGGCCGTGATCTCCGGTTTCTGCGACACTAACCGTACCCGCATGGAGTACACGCTCAAGCGATTGCGCGAGGAGTGCGGTTTCTCGGGTGATGTGCCTATGTATCCGGCGGAGGGTTTCGATAAGATGGTGCGGGAGACGCGGCCCGACACGGTCATCGTTACGAGCATTGATCGGACGCACCATCGTTACATCATCCGGGCGATGGAGTTGGGGTGTGACGTCATCACGGAAAAGCCGATGACTGTCGACGCGCCCAAATGCCAAGCTATTCTCGACACCGTGCGGCGGACGGGTCGGTCGCTGCGTGTCGCCTTTAACTACCGCTATTCGCCCGCGCGGTCCAAGGTGAAAGAGATGATCCGCGGCGGGGTGATCGGCGAAGTGAAGCAGGTGCATTTCGAATGGCTTCTCGATACCAAGCACGGGGCGGATTACTTCCGCCGCTGGCACCGCGACAAGCGCAATTCCGGAGGCCTCATGGTGCATAAGGCCACACACCACTTCGATCTTGTCAACTGGTGGCTCGACAGCACCCCCGAGCTGGTTTTCGGGCTCGGCTCGCTCGCTTTCTATGGGCGTGCGAACGCGGAGGCGCGCGGCATTAGGGCGCCATACTTCCGCACGACCGCGGGTCCCGGCGCGAAAGACGACCCCTTCGCCCTCGACCTCTCGGCCAAGAAGCACCTCAAAGGCTACTACCTCGACGCCGAGCACGAGGACGGCTACCTGCGGGACCGCAATGTCTTCGACGACGGTATTTCCATTGAGGACACGATGAACGTGCTCGTACGCTACGCCAACGGGGCGCAAATGTCCTACTCGCTCGCCGCATACTGTCCTTGGGAGGGCTACCGTGTTATGTTCAACGGGACGAAGGGACGCATCGAGTTGCAGGATGTGGAGGGATCCTACGTGAGCGATGCCTCCTCGACGATGGGTGAGTCGCTCGGCAGGGGCAATCGCATCATCGTGTGTCCGCACTTTGGCGCGCCCTATGAAGTCGAACCACCTGCGGCGGTCGGCGGCCACGGTGGGGGCGACGCCCCGCTCCTCGCCTCGCTCTTCGGCGACGGTGTCGGCGAAGATCCGCTCGGGCACGCCGCCGGGCACGAGGATGGCGCATGGTCGATCCTCACCGGCATCGCCGCGAACGAGTCCTTCGCCACCGGCCTGCCCGTGCGCCCGGCGTCGCTCGTGCGGTTTGATTGAGGGACGCGGTGCTTTTCGGTTGCGTGCGGGGGACAGGCGGGGTTGGGTGAATTGCGTTTTCCGCTTTTCCTTTTAAACCCCGCTTTCAGAAATCAAATGGATGTTTCCCGGTTCAGGGATGTTCCGGTCATCGACGAGGAGCAGTGGTCAGTCTTGGTCGGTGCCGGGGATGACGACCCGCGTGCCCTGCTTGAAGAGCTGATCGCGCTTTTCAAGGAGGATGTGGAGGAACGGCTCCAACCCTTGTCGGAGGCCGATCCGCTGCTTGAACGGGCGGAAATCCAACAGCATGCCCACTCCATCGCGGGGAGCGGTTCCAATCTCGCGGCGTCCCGCCTTGCTGCCATCGCCCGGTGGCTGGAGGAAGCGGAGGATTATTCGCCGGATGATTTTTCAGAGGCCGTCCGGCTTTTGCTCGATACCTACGCGGAGTCCCTTCGCGAGCTGCGGGAGCGGACGAAAGGCCTCTGAGGTTCCGGCGGCCCGGAAATCGGTTGCCCGCGCGGCCATGGTCGCTTCCCCTTGTTGGCATGATCCGTATGCCCCGCGCTGCTATGCACACCCTCGGGTGCCGCCTCAATCAGGCGGAGTCCGTCTTGCTGCGCGACCAACTGGAGGCGGCGGGCTACACGGTCGTCGCATTCGGTGAACCGGCCGACCTCGGTATCATCAACACGTGCACGGTTACGCAGGAGGCGGAGGCGAAGTGCCGCAAGGCGATCCGCCGTTTTCTCCGCGCCAATCCGGAGGGCTTTCTCGCCGTCGTGGGCTGCTATTCGCAGACGGGGGCCAAGGCCCTCGCCGCCATCCCGGGGGTCGATCTCATCGTGGGCAACGAGGACAAGCTCAATGTCCTCGAACACGCCCGCATGGGCAAGAACCCCGCGCCCGTCATCCTGCGCGACCGCATTGATGCGGAAGATTTTTCCATCCGGTTCGCGGGCGAGCATCCGTGGCCGAAGCGCGCCAACCTCAAAATGCAGGACGGCTGCGACTTCATGTGTTCGTTTTGCATCATCCCGTTTGCGCGTGGCCGCGCCCGCTCGCGCGACTGGGACAACACCCTCGCGGAGGCGCGGTCGCTGGCGGCGCGCGGGGTGCGCGAGCTGGTGTTGACTGGGGTGAATATCGGCACCTACGCGCACTCGGGGCACGGGATTGAGGATTTGATCGACGCGTTGGCGGCGGTCGGCGGGCTGCGGCGCATCCGCATCTCCAGCATCGAACCGACGACGGTGCCCGACGGCATCCTCCGGCGCATGGCCGACCCGTGCCACCCGCTCATGCCCCTGCTGCACCTGCCCTTGCAGGCGGGCAGCGACGCAGTGTTGGGCGCGATGCGGCGCAAATACACGGCGGCGGAATACGCCGCATTCGCCCGCAAGGCGGTGCGTGCGGTGCCGGACCTGTGCCTCGGCACGGACATCATGGTCGGCTTTCCCGGGGAAACGGAGGAAGATTTTGCGGCGACGTGCCGCCTCTTCAGCGATATCGACTTTGCGTATGCGCATATCTTTCCGTATTCGGAGCGGCCCGGCACGCTCGTCGTGAGGCGGGGCACGGACAGGGTGCCTGTGCCGGAGCGCCGCCGCCGCCGCGAGGCGCTGCGCCGGCTTGATGCCCGCCGCCGTCGCCGGTTCATGGAGCGATATCTCGGGCAGACTTGCGAAGTCCTTCTCGAAGACCCCCGCGAAGGGCACTGGCCGGGCCTCACCGCCAATTATATCCGCGTTGTCGCCGACGGCCCGCCGGGCGAAGACATCCGCAACCGTCTCGCCCGTGTGCGCCTCGACCGCGTGGCGGGCGACTACGTGGAGGGCACGCTCGTCAGTTTGGAGGGGTACGGGGACGCTGCGCCGCTCGCCGTGTGACGGCATCGGGTCGGCGTCGGCATCCTCAGCGGGGTTCTTCGACGACGGCGACGCCGCGCTCGAAGGCGCGGACGCGGACGGATGTGCCCGGGTCGATGACGCCGGAGGCGGCGCGGGCCTGGACGCGGCGTCCATCGACGAGGATTTCGCCGCCGGGACGCATGGCGGAGCAGGTGCGGCCTGTTTTGTCGAGGAGTGCCGCCTCGTCCTCCGCTTGGCGCGCGGCACGTGCTTTGCGCCGCTCGGCGTCGGCGCGCATCCGCCGCCGCTCCTCGGCATCCTGCCGCCGTTCGGCGAACTCCAGCGCGAGGAGCACGGGCCACAAGACGAGGGCGAGGACCCATACAACCGGATTGGTTACGTGAAGCAGGATCGCGGTGGGACCGGGTTCGCCGCCTTCCCGCTTGCGCCGCGCCGCGAGGACGAGTGGTACGATGATTCCGGCCGCAAGATAAACTGCGGCGACGAGGCTGAGAACTGGAACGAGCTTCTCCATGAGACCAACCAATCGAAGACGTCACGAAGACTGGACCGTCCCGCTCCTCCGTCCAAGGAAAATCGGGCCGGCGAGGCGGGGGGCGCTACGATTGTGCCGGGCTGGCGGCCCCGCATTCGGCCAGCGCCTCTTCGGCGGCGGCGAGGATCTTGGCTTCGACTTCGGCGACGGGCAGGCGGGCGATGTCAGCAGGGGCGAGGCGGTGCGGGTGCGTGACGGGCAGCTCGTCGAGATCCTCCGCGAGTTGGAGGGAGCGGTTGGCGGCGACGTCGTCGATGCGGTCCACGGGAGTGAAGAGCGGGACGACGCGGAGCACCTCGGGCCGCTCGCGCAGGATACGGCGGATGCCCTCGACAGCTTCGCAGAAGCGGTCCAGCTCGGCCTTGGTATAGCTCTCCGTTGGCTCGATCATGAGGCCGAAGGTTTCGGGCCACGCGACGGTGGGGGCGTGGAAACCGAAGTCGAGGAAGAGCTTGCCGACCCGGGTGATGACGAGGTTGGCGGGCACACCGGCGGCTTCGAGGCGCTCGAAGTCCTCCTTGTCGAGGGTGAGGATGAACTCGTGCATACGCGGCTGGCCGCCGGCTCCGGCGGGAAGCGTCGGGTAGTGGCGGCGCAGGCGCTCGTAGCAGTAGCGCGCGCTGAGCGTGGCGACGGCGGTCATGCGCGGCACGCCTTCGCGGCCGAGCCGTTTGAGATAGGTGAGGGCGCGCACTTTGTGGGCAAAGTTGCCCCAGTGGCGGTGGAAGCTGCCGATGCTCTTGGGCGCGCGCACAGCGGTGAAGCGGTCGCCGCGTTTTTCGATTTGGGCACCGGGCAGGTAGGGAACGAGGCGTTCGCTCACGGCGACAAAGGCGTCGCCCGGTCCGCCGCCGCCGTGCGGGATGGTCCACGTTTTGTGCAGGTTGTTGTGCACGGCGTCGACCCCCATGGCCCCGAGGTCGCACCAGCCGGCGATGGCGTTCATGTTGG
>SKLD01000378.1 GCA_007123395.1 Opitutales bacterium | reverse complement strand
TGGAGCGAAACGCGTCGGCCATCCTCGGCATGGAGCCCACCTCCGCACCCGGCGGCGGTCGGATCATAGGTGCCACCCGGGAAGGGCTGCGAATCCGCCGCACCCTGGGACCCGGCGGCATGGCCGATTCTGCCGCACCGCATCGCTGAAGAGGACTACTCTTTCGGTGTGTGGGAGCATGCCGAGCCCGCCGGCACCTACCCGCCCTCCATGCGCTTTGTACGGGCGGACAGCCCCGATCCCGGCCTCGACGCCGTTCCTTCGGGCTTTTGGACACTTCCCTACAACCTTTCCAGCCGCAGCCGGGTCGTCGGGCTCAACGCAGGCGGCGTTGGCTTCCTCAACACGGCCAACGCCCAGGACACCGAAGGCACCGGCTACGTCATGGGCGCCGTCCTCGCGCTCGACACCCGCGGTGCGGATGCCGTGCGGGTGGACTGGTCGGCAGGCACCGTGCTCGCCAACGAGCGGTCCTACGCCCTGCGCCTGCAATACCGCGTGGGTGTGGACGGGCCGTTCAGAGATGTTCTCGACGAGGATGGGCAACCGGTGGAATATCCCGCCGGTGCCTCTGGCCACCATACCGTCCTGCCCTCCGCGCGCCTGCCCGCCGACGCGCTCGGAGAACCCTACGTGGAGCTGCTTTGGCGCTACCATCACACATCGGGTGATTCCGGTCCGCGCGCCTTCCTTCACCTCAACTGGATTGATGTGGCCGCATTCTCCGTCGAGTTGCCCGAATCTCCGTTCTGGGCGGACGCGGAACAGGTTGACGAAGAGACCGTCTGGTCACCTGCCTTCGGCTACATGCACACCGGTGCTCTGCCGTGGATCTACACCGCCGACCACGGGTGGCAGCTCTACGCTGGTGACCGTGGTGCAGCCGCTCTCCTCTGGGACCCGCGTCTCGGCTGGTTCTTCACCTCTCCAACCATTTATCCCTTCATGGGAGTGCTTGACTCGGAAAACGGGTATTCGTGGATTCGCTACGTGGAGGGAACGCGGGATCCGAGATCGTTTGAGGAGGTGATGGTAGAGAGCCTCAGTCGGCCCGCTCGATGATGATCCGGAATCCGACATCGTCACTGCGAAAACCCGGTGCCAAAGCTGCGCGGTTGGTCAGGCGGACATCGCGGTCATCGGATCGCCAGCCACCCCCGCGGGCCGTCGTGTAGCCCAGATCCACTGCCTGAAGGGAGCCCTCCGGATAGTCGCCCTCGGGATCATAGAGGTAATACGGGTTACGGCACCATTCCCAGACATTGCCATGCGTGTCATGAGCGGAAAAGTCCGTGCGCGCCGGCGGCAGGCTGCCCACGGGGAGAGGCCCCCAGGCGGGTTCCGGAGCGTCGACTACATTTCCCCGGGCCGCATCAAAGCCGCTGAAGTGACCGTAGTTCGGCAGGAATCGCCAGAGAAGTTGGGGTTGCGCATAGACAGTGAGCGTTTCCGCCCAAACCCCCGCTCTGGCGGCATACTCCCACTGCGCTTCGGTGGGCAGCCGGACCGCGTGTGTTTCCGGCAACCAACCCGCCGCATGGCCTTCATCCGTAAGCCGCTCGCAATACTCCATGGCCTCGGCAAGGGTGACGTTGAGCGCGGGGAAGCGGGCACTCCGGTGCTCGGGCGGAGCCGGGTTGTAACCCATGACACGGGCAAACTCCGCCTGCGTCGTCTCCAAGGCGGCAAACCAGAAACCTTCTTCAATCTCGACAAGGTGGGCGGGGAATTCATCGGGGTGCGCCTGCCAGTCGGCGAACTGCGTGCCCATCAGAAAAGTCCCGGCAGGCACATGGAGCAGCGGGTGGGCGGGACCCGGCGGAAGGTCGAAGGTGCGGCCGGAGCGGAGAGGCTCGTGACGCCAGAGGTTTTCCGTGTAGCTGTAACGCCAGCCCGGGACCTCGCCGCCAAGGTAGACCCAGTTCGAATCCGTTGACCGGTAAGAAAATGGATACAAGTCCGGATGCAGCCAAGTCCATGCTTCGTCTTCTTCGATCCAATACCAGTAACTTCCTTCGGGGTTGGTGGGCGCGTGGACGATCCCCAGTCGCCGGTGCTCAAACCAGCCGGGCGCGAGCTGCCGGAACTCGCCCCACTCCGTGAGGACGCGTCCGTCCAAACTTGTCTGTTCGCTGGCAGAAAAGATGTGGGGACGGGAAGCAGCCCTGTCGAAGGCCAGGGCATACCTTTCCAGGAAGCTGAAGTTGAACAGGACTTGTTGTTGTGCAGAGGGGCCTGCCCGTGTCGTGAAATCAATCTGGTAGAGAACATCCTCCAGCACCGTAAGCCGCGTGTACCGGCCGAAGTCGAACACATCCGAATTTATCCACGTGACGCCGTCGACCGTGCGGCTTCCGTGGTTGTCCAGGATACTTCCGTCCGGAAGGGTCACGAAGTAGCGGCTTGGGTGGTCAGTGGTCTGGGTGTTCCTCTCCGCGACAACAAGGTTGCCGTTGACCACGGCAACATCGCCGAAGGAACCGTTGTTTGAGGTCAAAACGGTTTCCCACGTGCGCAGATCGCCGGAAGAGAGGACCGAGCCCTGCCATTTGTCCGCAGACGCTCCCGCCACCCAGAACGTCCCCCCGGCATGCCGCAGCTGCAGCTCTGCCAGAGGTTCGGGGAATTCATGGGTCTCCCACGTCTCGCCGTCCGTGCTCCACGCGACGAAGGCCGTCTCGTCGCGAACACCGGTAACGGTAAGGTAGCCTCCTTCGGCGGAGAAATACTGAAGATGTGTATCGTCGAACTCTTTCACTCGCGTCCATGTCTCGCCGGTGGGCGACTTGCGCCAGATTTCCCCGATTTCGCGCAAACCTCCGACGACCGTTTGACGGCGGCTGGCGAACCAAACGGTGTCCTGCGAAGCGATGAGGTTGAAAACACCCCTGATCCGAGGCTGCATTCGCGAGCCCGGAGGCTCAAAGAGGATCCCGCCGGAGGGCAGCTCTTTGCTGAGTTCCCACGTCGCTCCGTCATCGTCACTGAAGAAGACTGAGCGGCCGCCCCCGATGTAGAGACGGTCGCCCAAGCGGGCAATCGAGTGGAGAAAACTGGTTGCGGGCGGCGTGTTCGCCGGTGTTGTGACCACCTCATTGTCGCCCTCGCGGCGGAGCAGAGCAGTGGCATTGTCGCGAAGAACGATCTCCAACCCGACACCGTCCGCAGTGCTTACCGCCGTTTGCCCGACAGACCCCGAGATGTCTGTGCCGGGAGAGCTGCCTTCTTGGATGATTCCGAAATGAAGGAAATCCGAGGTTTGTAGATCGGCGAAGAAGTGGGTTCGCGGAAATGTCGGATGAACAAATGGTTCGAGCCAGCTGGAACGGATCACATAGGAGTTGCCTTCGCGCTTGATGCGGCCTTCGAGTTGACCGGCAAACGGCACATCTTCCGGCCAGAAAACGGGAGCCGTGTGCCAACTCACGAGATCTTCCGTGCGGAAGCCCATGACCTCAGACGGGTCGCCGGAGGCGGGGGACTGACGCAGGACAAGCAGTTGTCCCTCCCCGAAAAAAATCCCGTATTGGTAGGCGACATCGGGATCCGCATCGGCGCCGGGCCAGGCAACGGTGGACCACGACAGGCCGTCGGCGGATACTCTGAACTCGGGGACGGGTTGCGGAGGTTGACCGGTGCCTCCCCGCGAGGTGACCCAAAGGGATCCCATGCGACCGTGGATGCGGCTGCCCGGAATGAGGCCGCCGTCGCGGGCTGTTTCGATGAGGCTCCACTGGAACCCGTCGGGAGATAAGGCGAAGTGGCGCAGGTTGCCGAGGGAGAGGTCGGCCACCCGCTCGGAAAACATCGAGACATAGAGACCGTCGCCGAACTGTTGCGGAATCCGCAGGGCATCGGTCTTGCGCCAATTCGCGCCGTCCGGTGAGGCATAGATACCGTCGAATGGCCCTTCTTCATCGACGACCCGGAACCAGAGGTCTCCGACTTTCGTGTTGCCGAAAACAGTGCCCGGGCGTGCCCACTCCCAGTCCAGACCGTTGGCTGAGCGAAACACCCCGTTTGTGTCCCTAAGATGAAAATGCCCGTTGGCGAAGGCAATATCCAGAACGGGGGCCTCCGGGCCCGGTTGAATGAGCCTTTCGCGATGTTCGTAGCCAAGCGAGGCACATACCGGCCACGCAATGGCCGCGATCAAGGTGCTGAAAAGTGATTTTTTACGAAGCGACATGGTGAAAGATTCTGATTACCTTACGGCGGAGGGCAAGGATTATCGGAGTGGAAGAACGCCCGGAGAAAACGCGGTGCGTCCGTTCAGGCCCGGCGCCGCGGCCCGGAATGCCCGCCCTTCCGTCCACACTCCTGACACTCTTGCCGGTGCCCCGGCACGACCCGGGCAACGTTTTTACGGCGCGACCGCGGCGACTTCAATGCAGGGTCACTCCGTCGCCCGCGATGGATAGAATTGAAAGGTGTTTTCTGCGGATGCGGCAGTCGGCGTCTCCGGAAGGTTCAACTGCCGCGACAGGCGGTCGAAGTCCCCGGGCATGGGGCGGTAGGCGGTGGTGACAACGCCTGCGATCTCCCTTCCTTCGTCAAGGCTTAGCCGCAGAGCCTCGTTGAATGCGTCGCCCTGGGTTTCGTCGTCCCACCGGATCATGATGCTCTTTCTCATCGAATAGTAGCTGATCATCGGATTCCAATCGTCGCCGAGAATAATGACGACATCATCCTCTGGAACGACTTCGCCCAAAGAAGCGGCGAACGCCTTCTTTTCGTGACCCCGGTCAATTAGAGTCGCTTCATAGTAGTGATGTGTCCGGTAGGTGAGGATGAGCGCAAGGCACAGAGCGGCAACGGCGGCTTGGACAGGGAACCGGAGTAGCGGCCAGCGCTCGGAGACGCCGATCATGGACGCGGTCATCCACATGAAGCCAAAGAGACTCGTCGAATAATGGTAGTAGTCGTGAACGTAGAATAGATTTGCCCAAACCAAGGGCCCCGAAATCCATGCGCCGAAAGCACAGAGCGCCGTGACTCTCCACCGGAAGGTGGCGAAAGCAAAGGCAACGAATCCGGCCAGCCAGGGAACAAACGACGAGGCCGGTGTATTGACTGCGTAGCGGATAAACTGCGCCCAGAACTGCACGGATACTCGCTGTTCCAATGTGCCGAAGTTCCATGTGTGTATGGTCTCGGAGAATACCTGAGTGAGGGGAGACTGTCCCCAAATGTGGCTGACATACAGACTCCATCCGTATCCGGCGAATACCGGCACCGCCATGACCAATGCCAGTCGGGTCCGGACTCCGGGGCTGAACACACGGTGATCCCTGTGCAGCAAATGGAGCGAGAACACCCATAGGACAAGAAACCCGAAAACGATACTGAACGTGGTGAACTTGGTGAGCGCTGCGGCGACACCGGGAAGGAGGCAGAATAGGACATGCCTGCCTTGCGGTTCATCGATCAGCTTCAGCACCGACGCCGCGAAGCCCAGCGCGAGAAGGAGCGCCGTGGATTCAATGAGAAAGGTCCGGGACCAGAAAACATAAACGGGGCTGCTCGCGACTAACGCGAGCGTCATTAGGGTCCAGTCTCGCCCGAACTGAAGTCTGCGAAGCAGAGCGGCGAGGGGCAGGAGGGAAAGGTAGAACGCAAGGAGGCTCACGGCACGCCCGCATGGCTCGAGCGGTATCCCGGTTAACCGGTGCAGTGTTCCGACGATGTTTTGATACAATGGAAACTCGAAGGGAATGATCCAATCCGGACCCAAAACCGGGATCTTCGTCGCGACGGTAAGCCCCTCTTGGGCGATGTAATGGGATGCGATGGCGGTCTGCGCCTGCCGGAACTCATGGGGACCGCCAACGGAAAACGACCAGCCGTGGAGCGAGTGATATAAGCCGGTGCCGAGGATTCCCGCGAGGAACACAGCGTAAATACAGGGTGAAAGCAAGTCACTCCCCTGCCTTCGTTTTGGGAGTTGGTTCGTGAGTGCCATGAGATCACGGGGAAGGCGTTGGGCTGTTCCGGCCAATCCGGGCGGCTTCCTTCGAACGCTTGTAATCCCCGCGGCTGAAAAACTTTTCCAGCCAGACGTACATGATGATGAAGAAGTAGCGGGAGCCCATTTCCTTGAGCTTGAGCTTGGCCACGCCGGTGCGGCGGTTGCGCCAGGTGATGGGCACGGTGGTCCACGTGAAGCCGCGCACGATGGCCTTGAGGGGGATTTCCACGGTGAGGTTGAAGTGCGGTGCGATGAGGGGCTGCACGCCGTCGATGACGGTCTTGCGGTAGGCCTTGAAGGCGTTGGTGGTGTCGTTGAGGCGGATGCTGAAGGCGACGCGGATAATGAAGTTGGTGAGGCGGTTGAGGTAGTATTTGACGAAGGGATAATCGATGACGCCCCCGCCCTTGATGAAGCGGCTGCCGAAGACGCAGTCCCAGCCTTCGTTGAGCTTGTTCCAGTAGACGACGACATCGCGCACGTCGTCGGACTCGTCGGCCATCATGATGGTGACGGCGTCGCCGGTGGCGCGGTCCAGCCCGAAGCGGATGGCGCGTCCGAAGCCGTGGTCACCTGTGTTTTGCACGGGCTTGAGAGCGGGGATGTCCTCTTTGAGGCGGGAGAGGATATCCCACGTGGCGTCGCCCGAGCCGTCGTCGACGACGACGATCTCGTGCGGCACTTTGTGCAGGGTCAGCTCGAGGTGGAGGTGGCGCACGGTGGCCTCGATACAGCCTGCCTCGTCCCGCGCCGGAATGACGACGGAGAGGCGCTTAAGGGGCGGTGGCGCGGAGTCCTTGGTTTCGGTTGTGTCGGTCATGCGTTGCCTTGGGAGATGTCGAGCCAGTCGGGGTGTTCGTCGGCGAAGCGGTCGATTTC
>SKLD01000026.1 GCA_007123395.1 Opitutales bacterium | reverse complement strand
TGACGAAGCCGAGTCGGCGCGCGTCATCCGCATCCTCGAGCGCAAACGTATCACCCTTGCGGGAACGTTGAAGCGCAGCAAAATGTTCCACTTCGTCATCCCCGACGACCCGCGCATCATCCAGGATATTCTCGTCCCCGACCCGGCGCAGAGCAGCCTGAGCCCTAAGCCGAAGATCGATGACAAGGTAGTTGTGAAGCTCTTCGACTGGGAGCAGCGCCACCTCAACCCCGAGGGCGAAATCATCGAAATTCTCGGCAAGACGCATACCCCGGGTGCGGAGTATCAAGCCATTCTTCGCCAATACGACCTGAACCCGGAGTTTCCGGCGAAGGTCGTGAACGAAGTGGAAAAGCTCCCCGCGCGTGTTCCAAAGTCTGACCTGAAGGACCGCGTCGACCTGCGCCGCATTCTCGTCTTCACGATTGATCCGCAGGATGCCAAGGACTTTGACGACGCGCTTTCCATCGAACCGCTGGAAAACGGTGCTTCCCGCGTCGGGGTGCATATCGCCGACGTCGGCGCCTATGTCAGGCCGGGCACCGCGCTTGACGAAGAAGCGCGTGAGCGCGGCAACTCGACCTACCTTGTGGGCACGGTCATTCCCATGCTACCGCACGCCCTCTCCAACGGCTTGTGTAGCCTTGTCGAGGGCGAGGACCGTCTCACCAAATCTGTTTTCATCCACTTTACGAAGAACGGAAAGATCGAGAAGACCGAGTTTGCGGACTCTGTCATCCGCAGTTCCAAGCGCCTCACGTATGAGCAGGCGTTCTCGCTCCTGAAGGAGAACGAGCTAAAGGCCATCCGCGCCCTTCCTGCTCCGCCTAAGCACCAAACCGGCTCAACGGGCCGCCCCCTCCACTCGCTTTCAAACGAGGAACTCGCCAATCTGCAAAAGGCCGTCCGCACGCTTTGGGACATCGGCTCACGATTGCGGAAGCGGCGCATGCGTTCCGGCAGTCTCGATCTTGACATGCCGGAGACCAAGATCTACGTCGACGAGGAGGGTTACGCCGACCGGATTGTCCTCGTCGAGCACGACGAGAGCCACCAACTAGTTGAGGAATTCATGCTCGCGGCCAACGAGGCGGTCGCCAAGGCCCTCAACCAGCGCCGCATCCCTGCCATCCACCGAGTTCACGACAAGCCCGAGCCCGAAAAACTGGAGGAACTTTCCTCATACATGAAGACCGTGGGAATCGACGCAGGCGACCTGACGACAAAGAAGAACATTCTCTCTCTGCTCGCCAAGATCCGCAAGCACCCGCAGGCGCACATGCTGCGCATCCAGTTACTTCGAAGCCTCAAACAAGCCTGCTACCGTGCGTCACCGGACGGCCACTACGGACTTGGCAAACAGCACTATACCCACTTCACCTCGCCCATCCGCCGCTACTCAGACCTCGTCGTCCACCGCATCTTCGCCGCCAATCTGAGCGGAGGCAACGCGGCCAAGAGCAGCAAAGGAGACGGTCCGGGCAAAGGCGGGCGCCACACCTACGCCAAGCTTGCACCCCTCGCCCAGCACCTCTCCATAACCGAGCAGAACAGCACTGAGGCTGAGCGCGAATCCAACAAGGTGAAGCTCCTTGAGTTCTTCGAACGCGAAGCGGCAAAGGACAAAAAGTCGGTCTTTGAAGCCGTCATCCTTGAGATCAAAAACCACGGCATGTTCGTGGAACTGACGGAGTCGCTCGCCTACGGCCTCGTCCATGCCTCAACGCTGACGGACGACCTGTATCAGGTGACCGACGACAACGCCGCTTTCCGCGGACGCCGCACGCGCAAAACCTACCAAGCGGGCGAAACCGTGCAAGTCGTGGTCCAACGCGTCGACCGCTTCAAACGCCAAGTCGACTTCGCCCTCGCCGAGTTCGAGAAATCCGCCGCGCGCAATGGTGCGGATAACCGGCAGAAGAGTCGTAATACCAAGGGTTCTCCCAAAAAACCGCCCGCCTCCAAGGCACGCAAATCCTCCGGCGCAGACACAAAGAAAGACCGCGCAAGCAAGAAGGCCCGTGGGACCAGCCGTAAGCGGAAACGCTGACGCGCCATGTGACTCCTGCGACAGCCTTTCAGAACAAGCTACGGCGCGCCCGCGACTTCGCGCCGCTCGCTGGTATACACTGCTTCCGCGCCCGCAGAATGCTCTTCGAGCCGGTCCTCCCACTCGTGAAGCTCGGCTTCTTTTATGAGTAGGGCCTCCTGCTCCCTCAAGAAGGCGTAGCGCCGCAGATCGAATTCCTTGCGCTCCTCACGCAGGGCCTGCTTGAGCGCGGCGGCTTCTGCTTGGAGCCTCTCACGCTCCGCGGCTACTGCTTTCTCCGCCGCCGCAACAGACTCCCGCAATGCCTCCAGCTCGCCGAGCTCTTTCCAGACTTCCTTTTCATGCGCCTCGCGCTCGGCGGCTAACGCTTCCTTCGCATCCGCATGCTTGGCAAGTTTTTCACCCAGCTCTTTCTCGCGCCTGCAAAGATCTGCTTTCACCGCTTCGATTTCCTCAAACTCGGCTTCAAGAGCGATTTGTTTGGCCGCAGCCCCGCTCTCTGCCATGCGCGCCCGCTCGAAGTCCCGCGCAGCCCTCCGGACTTCCGCCTCGACCGCCGAGCGGCGGCGGTTTACCTCGTCCTCGAGAACCTTGAGGTTTTCCTCCCACTCGGCGAGATGCTGCTTTTCTTTCTCTGACTGCGCCACCTCGGCTTTAAATTCTTCCTTCGCCTGAAGCAAAAACTCCTCCTGCTCCGCCAGACCCGAAAGCTCCGCCGCGCGACTATCCAGTTCCTCCATGCGTGAAGCGAGTCGCGCTTCCGCCGCACTCACGCGCTCCGCAAACAAAGCCTCCGCCTCGCTCAGGCGCGCCCGTTCATTTTTCAGCGATTCCCACTCATCATCGATCTCCTGCCTCTCCATCTCCAGCGTACGGCGCGCCAAGCGCAGACGGCGCTCCTCGATTCCGTCTACTGTGACCGCATCCGCGGAAGTCTCCTCGATTCGGGTGGTTGTCTCGGACATTGGAGTAAATCCTTTCGATTATATTAGTGGAAACGCCTCGGCAAAATTGAGTGTTTAACCGGCTGAAAAATAGATTAAAAACACCATAAGGACTTGGCCAAAACCCCTTGCTACAAGCCTCCAAAGTGTCAAGAAGTTTGAGGAACACTGGCAGTCCGGTAAAATTCCATCCACGGGGACAGAAACGACGCGGGACCATCGTATGAGGCTTACAAACCGTTACTTGTGCAATCCGCGCAACCGTGGCACTTCGTCGTCCCGGGAATGGGTGCCGACGCATTTTTACACTTCCTTCAGATTGAGCAGGGGCAAAGCCATGCCGCCCGGCTTGAACTCTTCGTAAGGTAAAGTGCATGCTAACCACAGAACCTTGAAACCGGATGAGTAAATCCCTGCTACTGCTCCTCGAACAATACGACGACTGCCGCTTTGCGGCGCGGGCCGTTGGCGGGGGCGACCGTCTTTGCGTGGAGGGTTTCTTGTTCCACAGCCCCAAGGTCCGTGGCGATTTTCGCGACATCTTCTCCGAAAAACTGCGCGGCGACCATGGCACTCCCGCTTCCGTGATCCATTCTGTGGCCAAGGCCGAAGCACCTGTTCTCTTTGTGCCCGAAAGCGGATGGCCGCCGAAAGAAGGCATCGATGAATGGACACGCCGCCTTGAAGCCCGCCTGTCCCTCAACGCCCGCGAACTCGCCGCCGTGGCACTTTGCGCAGACACCGGCATGCCTTACACGGGCGGTGGCCCGCTTGTCCTCGCCGTTCTGCCTTTCCGCGACATCGATCTGGCGCGGGAGTTTGCCAAGAGCGTCCACGCAGGAGAGCCTCGGGTGCAAACGGAACCACTCGCCACGCTCGCCTACCTCGCCGCCCTTCACACCGAGGGAAAAACCGGCACGACTGCAGCCGTAGCCGTTTCCAGCGATTCGACCCTTTTGACTCTTGTCCACGAAGGCAGTCTCGTCGGCGCTGAAGCGCTCGATGCCGGATTCAACAAAATCTTCGCCGCCATTCAGGCGCAGCTCAACCTCAAGTTCATCGGCTCGGCAGCCAAGCTGCTTTACGACGGAATCTACGATTTCTCGGAAGCGGCCAAAACCGTCCTCACGGAATACTGTGAGGAGCTCCGCAGCTGCATCGATAATCTTGCCGCAGTGGCGCAAGTGCATCCCCGCCAGTTGCTTCTCACGCGAATACCTCCGACCGCGCGATGGATCGAGGCGGAAATCGCCGAACAGTTGGAGCTGTCCCTCCTCGCCACGGAAACTCTTCCGAAGCCCGGCTTCGAAAGTAACGCGCATAAGCTCGAAAACACGCATGGTCTTCTGCCGCTCTGGCATTTCGCCCGCTCTGTCGGCAACACACCCTTTTCTCAAGTCGATTGGACGCAAGCGGGCTCTCTCGCTGATGTCTTAAAAGGTTTGCCTGTTTGCGAAGCACCAACTCCCGTGGTGTCCCAGCCCGAAGAGCCCGCCGCTGCAGAGTCCGCCGCCGAGGAGCCCGCCGCCGAGAAGCCCGCCGCCGAGAAGCCCGCCGCCGAAGAGCCCGCCGCCGAGGAGCCCGTAGTTGGCGTGCCGACCGCACCCGAAACGACCCCGCCGACACCGGAATCTCTACCGGGGGAACGGCCCGATCCGGGAGCAGGCGACACAGCGGAAGTGACGACGCCCGCTGCCTCCACTCCGACGAAAGAAACCGAATCCGCCGCGCCTACCGAGCCTTCCGCCCCCGCCGACGCAGTGCAGACGCCGCCCGAGCCCCGAGAGACGACGGAGGCAGAGCAATCAGCCGAGCCACCGCCGGAAGAGGAAGACGCAGACCGCAAAAAACCCGTCCTGCTGATCATCGGAGGTACCCTTGCCGCGCTTCTCGTTCTCGGTGTCATAGCTTTTTTCCAGTTTTCGGACTGGTTTGAAGAAAAACTCTCCATCGCCGTCTCGCCACCCACCGCCGAGCAGGCGCCAACGCCGGAAGCAACGGCACCGGAACCGGCACCCCGTCCTGAGCAGGAGGCTACACCCGAACCGGAACGGCAGCCGCACGGCACGCTCTCCCTCACCACCGTTCCCGCAGGGGCCACCGTCATTATCGCCGGCGAGAACGTGGGCACCACGCCGCTGCGGCTCACCGACCTAAAAAGCGGCGGACACACCGTCACCCTTGAAAGCGAAGGTTACGAATCCGTCACTCTCGAAGCCCATGTTACCGCAGGACAAACGACCTCGCACGAGGTCGTTGAACTGCGCGCCTTGGCCGGTTCTCTCGTCGTCCAGTCCGAACCGGTCGGCGCCACCGTGCGCCTGAACGGCGACGAGCGTGGCACCACGCCCCTGCATATCGACTCTGTTGCCGTCGGTGCCCACGAAATCACCGTCGAACTGGAGGGCTATGAAACGAAAACTTTCGAAGCCGCCGTTGCCGACCGGGAAATCACCGCCTTCAACGGCATCGTACTCCGGCCTATCAGCGGTTCCCTCGCCGTCCGCTCCAGCCCTGAGGGTATCACCTTCCGCCTCGTTCCGGCCGAGGGCAGCGGCCTTGAGGAAATCGCTGACACCACCCCGGCCGACATCGCGGAGCTAACGCCCGGCGGCTATCGCGTCGTCTTCGAACGCGAAGGCTGGCCCAATTTCACCCGTCCCGCGTCTATTCGGCACAACGAGCAAACCGAAGTGCTCATGGAATACCCCGAGGCACGCCTGACCTTCGAGACCGAACCGCCCGGGGCCGAAGTCTGGTCCCGCGAAGACCTTCTCGGCACGACCCCGCTCTTCCTCGAAGGCCTGCGTCCGCAGCGTCTCCGGGGCGTTGTCCGCCACGACGGTTACCTGCCCGAGGAGTTCACGGCCGATCTCGAGCCGAACGGCGACCACACTTACTCGTTCGAGCTCGTCTCGGCCGAGCGCATTTTCTCGCCGGAACAAGTCGATGTTTTGCCTTCGCCGCGGGAAAACCCGCTTCCCGAAACCTCCATCATTATCATGCGTCCGGAAACCGTCACCGTTCGCTTCATCGTCGACCGCGACGGAAGGCCCAACGACATCACCATCCATAGTTCCACCAACAACCGTCTCAACAACCTCGTCCTTGAGACTGTCAACAACTGGAGCTTCGCACCTGCCATCCTCCGCGAGACACCCGTGCGCGTGCGGGTCGTCGCTCCCATCATCTTCAATCCGCCCGAACGCACGGGCGGCAACTGAGCGAGGTCGGTTTGCGCACGGCGGCAGGACTCCCGACCGCAGGCGGGAAGCTGACGAATCACACAGCGGGGAAGATTCCCGTCCCCGGCAACCCGCGCCCGGGCGCACACCCCGATAGACAGGAAACAAAAGCGGGGCACCCGGCCTCAGCCCGTGCGTTTGCGCTCAGCCCATGCCTGGGCGAGAAAGCCGAAGGTGCCGAGGACGAGGATCGCAATAAGAGGGACGATCCGGCCCGCGGGAATCTCCGGCGTAGCTTCTTCGTTGTGGAGAAATTCGAGCACGTGCGGACCGCCGAGAAAGAACCAAATGCCGTAGACAACCCGCACCGCGCCCCCGTAGGCCGTCATAAGCATGACGAGCGGAGTTGCGAGATAGATGGCAAGGATCGCGGCGAGCAGGCAAACCACCCCGACCGCAAGCCAGAACCACCAGTCGGGCAAACCCTGCAGGTAAGGCGTGACCACGGCAAACGCCCAGAATACCCCGAGCGCCGCCGCCGCCACACGGTAGAGCGGCATGGCAAAGAGCGCTCCCGCCACCGCGCCGAGCACGAATCCGCCCAGCACCAGCGCCAATGAACCCTCAAAAAAGACAAAACCCAGCCACGCACCCGCCAGGCTCCCGATCATGGCGAGAAGGATTGCGAGCGTGAGGCGGAAAATCCGGAATCCGAAAAAGCAGTCGATCAGACCCCAAAGGATCAAGAACACATAGACAAGAGGTATAAACGCCTCCGGAATCATTGGTGTCGACTCTGCCAGCAATATCATTCCCGGCACTTTGGGGGGTCCGCGCCTGAATGGCAACCTCTTCGCCGACACCAAGGCCCGGAGTGCCGGACCTCGGCAATCATCCGCATACAGAAGCGTCAATCCCCTCAGGGGATGCGCCCTTCGTCAAAATCGATCATGTCGGCGAAGGACAGCAAATCGCCGCGGTGCCCGGCACCCATTTTTTCCTTCGCCTCGCGCAGGGCCTCTCGCCCGAGTTCGCTCATTCCTTTCTGGACGAGTTCGCGGTTCCACTTGGGCACCCTAAGGTCCTCGGGGAAGAGCGCGAGCAGGCGGGCATCAAGCGCGGCGTCGTCATCCCCTGTCTCCCGCACGCACGCGACCACATCCTCCGGATCAACACCCAGATGGAGACAGAGAAAGCGGTCGAACCCGCGGCAGAAATTCCGCTGGTAGGACTTCGGCAACTCGCCGCGCAGGTGCTTGCGGATCTTCGCGATGAAGCGGGGCAGGTGTAGCAGACCCGTCGCCGCGTGCGGAAGATAAGCCGAGGGCAGATCGCGGCAGACCGCCCCAGTAGGTCCTTCAACATTTTCGCTCATAACGGCTATGGCATGCGCTTTTTCTTCGGCGTCAACAACGGCGCAACTGCTTGACCACGCCGAGCTAATGCTGTATTCTTTACACAAAACCCAAAACAATACTGTTACGATGAAAATTCGATTTCTTCTCCCCGCCCTTATTTCCGCCATTGTCGCCGCCGCACTTGCCGGATGCGCGGCGACCGACCACACAGCCCAAGCCCGTGGAGCCCATGATACACTCCATATCCTCATCGACAAAGTCGGCGACAGCCTGAGCATCGACGAGGAATACCTCCTCACCAAAGCCATCGAGGAAGTTTTCGAGGAAAAGGAGTTCGCCGGTGATTTCATTGTGCGTCGTCACGGCCGCGGGGCCGCTCCGCCGGAGGCACCACGGCTCATTATCAGCATCGTCGAATGGCGGCAAACCATCCCCAACCAGATCGACTGCCGTCTCTCCGCCTCGCTGAGGATCAACGGCGCGCGCCACGACCTCGGGGTCGTACGCGGCGAACAAACCGGCCTTGCCACCGCCCTCGGCCCCAATGAAGTGAACGATCTCTTCCGCCAAGCCGCCGCAAAAGCCGTCCGCGCCCTCTACCCCCGCCTCGGCGAACACCTCGCGGAAGCCCGCTCTTGATCCAGTCGATGTAGTCGGTCGAATCTTGGTCGGCCTAGAAGCTCGTTCCGCACTCTCGTCCGCGACGGTTTCGTGGACTCGCTGGAGTTTTCACGACTTTCAACAAGGGGAAGAAGCCATGAAGTGCATGCATGCTACGCGGGTTCAATGCGCGAGGAGGAAGAGATTTGAAATCCTCTTTCCCAGTATTGGTTTCCCTTCCATGAAACTTCACTGTTAATGCGGGTCGGCGGTTGGCTGGAAGTTTCAATCCATTGGGTTCACCCGTGCGCGTCCGGGGATGTCGGCGCCTGTGCTGCGCGGACGGAGAGCGGACATGGGCTTCGCGGGTGTCGCCGCAAGCGGATCGGCACCTGTCCGCGTTTGCGGCAAGGAAAGCTTGCGTCTTCGTGTCTTTGCGTGAGGCTCTTCACGGGATTCGACGGAGGCGTCGCTCCGTCGCTAAGGGCCGACCGCAGAGAGGCTTCGGCGGATGCGGTTGGAGTCCCGCATTTATGCGGTCCCGGAGGAAGCGGGCGCGGCGGGAGACGGGACCGGCAATAGGTCGGGACTCCAACGCGCGCCCGGACGAAATAGACGAACGCGGAATGTTCCGCAGCGAGCGCGATTGGCTTGCGGATAGCGCCGGGGCGACTGAGGATGCCGCGTTTTTCAGACCGCCATGGACTTTGTCTCCGCGCTCATCCTGTTGATCATCGTGATGGATCCGCTGGGAAACATCCCGCCCGTCCTGACCCTCCTCGAAGGCATCCGGCGAAAGCGCGTCTTCATCCTACGCGAGGGCGCCTTCGCCTGCGCCGTGCTCGTCGGCTTTCTCTTCTTCGGCCCGGCCCTGCTCGGGGCGCTCAATCTCTCGCAGGAGGCCATCCAGATGGCGGGCGGCATCATCCTCTTTATCATCGCGCTGAAGATGATCTTCGCCACCGGTCCGGGCTGGATCGACACGGCCGAGGGCGGCGAGCCGATCCTCTTTCCGGTGGCCGTGCCGCTCATCGCCGGACCGAGTGCGGCGGCCACCGTGATGCTCTTCGCCGCGCAGCACCCCGACCGCATGGGCACATGGCTGCTCGCCGTCATAACGGCCTCCGTTCTCTCCACCGTCGTCCTTCTCGGCGGCACCGCCCTCCACCGCGTCGCCGGGCGCCGCGGCCTCAGCGCCATCCAGCGCCTCATGGGCCTGCTTCTCACCGCCATCTCCGTGGAGATGATCCTCGACGCCACGCGCTCGCTCCTCTGACCCTTTCCCGTTTTCCGCGACCCTCCGCCGCCGTTTCGTGAAGACGCCTCCCCGCCCAACGAGCAAGACCTCCCCCCTGCGCAAAAATCTCGGCGGGCTGACGGTGGAGGGTATCCTCGCCACGCCGTGGGTCGCCCTCGCCATTCCGGGCAACCTCTTTGTCGCCGCCCTCGTCACGGGCGCGCTCGGCATTCCGGAGTCCAAATACGGTATCCTCGTCTCGCTGCCGGCGTGGTTCAATGCCCTGCAACTGCTCTTCGTCCCCTTGCTCGAGCGGTTCTTTCCGACGCGTGCCGTCATGATCGGGGCCGGCTTCGCCAATGTCGCGGTGTGGCTGCTCCTCGCCGTAACGCTGGGCTTTCTGCCCGTCGACGATCCGGGGCGGGCTTTTTCCATACTCTTCGTCTACTACATCTTTCTCAGCTTCACGCAGTCGCTCAACGGCGTCTCGTGGATGGCATGGCTGCAAGGCTGGGTGCCGCCGCGCCTGCGCGGGCGCTACTTCGGGCTGCGCAACAGCCTCCTCGGCGCGGCCACGGTGGTCTTTGTGCTTCTCGCCGGACAGGTCATCGGCTGGTTCAACGAAACGGTTCTCGCCTACCAAATTCTCTTCCTCGCGGCGGGCCTGCTGCGCATCGGGTCGGTCTGGCGCCTCGCGCGCATTTCCGCCGGAGACGGCCCGGCGGACCGCCCGCCCTTCCGCATGTTCCCGCCCCTGCGCGCCATGTTCGCGGTGCGGCCCTTCGCGTGGTTTGTCGCCTTCAACACATGCATCGCCTTCTGGATGGGCTTCATCGGCCCCTTCGCGCCCGTCTATATGGGCATCTACCTCGAGCTGCCGGTGGCGCGGCAGGCCACCCTCGTCATGCTCGCCAACCTCGCCGCCGCCGTCGCCATGCCGGTGTGGGGGCGGCTCATGGACGTGCATGGCTGCAAGCCCGTCATCGCCGTGTCCTGCATCCTCTGGATGGGCTCCACCTACCTCTGGGCCTTCCTCACCCCCGCCACGGCGTGGATTCTTTTTCCCATGTGGCTGTGGGGCGGTTGCGTCTCCGGCGGGGTCATCCTCGGCGCCTTCAACCTGCTCCTCAAAGTCGTCCCGCCCGAGCTGAAGTCCGGCGGCGTGAGCGTCAACCTCATGGTCACCTCCCTCGCCGCCGCGATCGCCCCCATCGCGGGCGGCTTCCTCCTCGGCTCGGGCCTCTTCGGCATCGAACGCGAGACCCTCTTCCGCGCTGCCTTCATCGTGCAGCCCACCGCCATGATGCTCTCGCTCTTCCTCCTGCGCCCCCTCGAAGAACCCCGCGCCACCTCCATGCGCTCCGTCGTCGGCGCCTTCCGCTCATGGCGCTCCACCCTCATCGGCCAAGGCTACTTCGTCCTCGGGAGCTGGGTCTTCTTCCGGCGGCGGAGGCGGAACGGAGGAACTCGGTGAACCCGCTTCTCTCCCTCTTCATCTTCCATCCTCGCCAACCGCATCCGTGCCTCGCTGAAGCTTCAGCCTACGCAATGATTCCCGGGGCGCACAGCCGTGGCGTGAAGGCTTCAACGAGCGCCGCGGCGCAGACGCCCGCTCCTCGCCAACCGCATTCGCGCCGCGCGCTTCGTCGCGGCGCGGTCAGCCAATGTTCATCGTTAGCAAAAAGCGCTCATTAGCGAAGTCGCAGACGGTTGGATAGCACAGGGCGTAAACCCGTCCGCATGCGAACGTCCGGACGCTTCTGCGTCTATCAGAGCACCGGCGTGCGGGCAAGGCGGAAACCTATCGTAAGCCGTGTGGACGGAGGATATGCACCGAACCTATATGATACATCGGAATCGTTTTCGTTGTCATTCCAACTCCCGCCGCGAACCCGCCGATAAGGGACCTCGACAGAAGAACCGCCAAACGGCGGCGGCGGGATCACATAGGTATAAAGATCCCAGCACCACTCCGCAACATTGCCGCTCATATCATACAACCCCACTTCGTTCGGTGACTTCAGGCCGACCGGGCGTGTTCCCCGGGACTCGATAAGATCACATTCCGCCCCAAAGGAATTACTCCAATACCACGCGACCGCCTCCACATCGTTGCTTCCACTAAAGGCGTGGCCTTGGCTGGCGTTACCTCCGCGGGCAGCAAACTCCCATTCCACCTCCGTAGGCAAGCGGTAGCCGTCACCATCCAAATTCCATTGCGGAACCGTTTCACCTGTCCTGTAAACGTCGGCGCCCACCATATAGACGGGAGTCAATCCTTCCATTTCGCTCTTCGCGTTGCACCACTTGACCGCATCGTACCAAGTCATCGAATGCACCGGGTGGTCATCCGCGCAACCATCCCCGCCGCCGCCGAAGTCGTCAGCGAATTCATATCCATTCTCGTCGGCCCATTCCCGCACCTCCAGCCATTCGGCCCAGGTGACTTCGTATCGACCGATGTAGAAGGAGTCGACCTCGGTGCCGTCCAGCTCGTTGGTGGTTGAGAGCGTCCCGCCCTCGACAAATACCATATCGCCTTCCACCTCCGCTTCCCCCACCCGCAACCGCAAGAACAGAACTCCGTCGTCGCCGCCGGCGAAGACCGCTTCACGGCGCTCGACACCTTCGCTTTCCGAGAGGACGGATTCTTCCTGCGGTTCGGCGGCGGTCCATGCGGCCAGATCCATTGATTCCTCGATGGCGACGGCCACGCCCTCCGCGCGGGTATTGACGCTGTAGTGGAAACGGAGGACACCCGACCCGTCCGCCGCGCGCTCCATGCGCGGGAGGTCGGCGGCGGTCGCTTCGAAGGGTGACAGGCCCGTGCCGTAGGCTTCGAGGTTGGTGAGCCCGAGCGGCCCATGGCGGTCCATGGGGGCTCGGCGGTCGGCGGGCACCCCGGCTGCGCCGAGCCATTCATCGAGGCTCAAGGCGATGAAGGTCGTCAGCCGCACGGCCTCGCTGAAGGCCTCGCCTTCGCTGTTGGCGGCCCGCGCTCGGAAGAGCGCGCCGTCGAGAAAGGCGTCCGCCGAAAGCACAGTCAGCTCGGGCGTCTGCGTTCCGGAAAAGACTCCGCCGCCGAGGGAGGCGTCGGTGATGTTGCTGAAACTTTCACCGCCATCGAGGGAAAACTGCCACTGGTAAGCGGGTGCGGGGTAGCCCTCGGCGGGCGCGGAGAAGACGGCGGCCATTCCCTCACGCACGGAGCGGTCCTGGGGTTGCGCGGTAAAGACCGGGGCGGCGGGCACGGGCGTGACCGTCAACAGAGCCGCCGCGCTCGTCGCGCTGCCCTCGCTGTTTTGCGCCACGGCGCGGAAGCGGTGGCCGTCCATGTCGCGGGTGAGCGGCGACACCGTCAACTCCGCCGTATCCACTCCAGAATACGGTTCCCCCTCCGCAAGATCCGCGAATGCCTCTCCTCCATCGGTGGAGAGCTGCCACCGCAGCGCCGGGGCGGGCACGCCGTCCGCCGCCGCCGTGAATACCGCCTCGCCGCCCGCCTGCGCCGAGACCGGATGCGGGTGGGCCGTGATCGCCGGGGCGGCGGCCAAAACGATGCCGAGAACAGCCGGATCGCTCGTGACGCTCGCCGGGCCGTCCGAGACGACCGCGCGCACGCGCAGGCCATCGAGCATGGCAGTGGCCTCCGGTATCGTGAGCGTCGCCGTGTGCGTTCCGGCAAAGAGCGTGCCGTCGGAAAGATTCGAATACGTCTCCCCCGCATCGAACGAGCCCTGCCAGCGGAAAGTCATGTCCGCCGGTCCCTCCGCTTCGACGGTAAAGACCGCTTCTTGCCCGACGGCAACGGTGAGGCTTTGCGGATGAGCGAGAATACCGAAGTCCGGCGGCAGCCCCGGACCGGCCAACGCCTCGACAATGTTGAGGAACAACTGCTCGCCAGCCGTACTGAGGTTGAAAAGTCCGGTATCGGCAAGGCCGGCGGCAAGGTAGATACGCCGCCCGGCGGGCGTTCCGACACGTTCGGACGGGGGGACGCCGCCCTGAGGCTGGAAGAAACGAATGCCGGCTTCGAAATCGAGGAGCACGGGGTCGCGGTTTTCAATCTCCATCCCCGCCGCGAAAAAGGAGGGCATGCCCAATTCAAGAAGCACCCGCGCGTTGGCGGGGTAGGAATAGTTATTGTTGTTGCTGAACTTCCGCGGCGTGCGCGGCAGAACGGGAAAGGATTCGTCATCTTTGTAGATGGCGATCCGGTCGCCATCGGCCGTCGGGAGCCCGGCGAGGAGGGGCGAATCCATGCTGATGATCTTCGGGCGCCAATCGGGGAAGACAAAGCGCTCCAAATCGCTCGGGGTTTGATCCCGGCGGTCGAAGGGCTCTATGGAATTGTAAATTGTGGTGAATCCATAGCTCCAGCCCCAGCCCCAGCTACCGAACTCGTTGGTCTGAATGAGCCCCGCGTTCATGGCGACGACCGGCACGCGGAGTCCGTTCCACTGCTCAATGAGAGCGGTGGAGGCCTGGCCACCCTCGCGCCCGCCCCACGAGTAATTGCCCGGCGTGAGATCCGGGCTCATGATAACAAGATCAGCCGCCTCGAGGCGGTCAATCTGGTCCTGCGATAGCCGGTAGTCCCCAGTGGCGGAAAACGGTTCGCCGATCTCGCCCCAGAATTCGTGGGTGACGGTGACCGCGCCGGTAATGGGATCCTCCTCCACTTCGGTCCATGAGCGGCGGACGTCGTAGCCCCGGGCGGCAAGAAAGTCCGTGAATCTTTTGTCCGCCGGATCGCCGGGAGAGAGTCTGAGGTCATCAAGGATTTCGGCGAGGCGCGCCTCGCGGAAGGCCACAGGGAGATTACGCCATTCAACATCGCTGTAATTTTCCCATGCCGCGAAATCGGTTTCACGCAGGGCCTCGCGTTGCGCGGCATTGTACTCGCGCTCAACGACGGATTGCGCGGCGGATTGCGCCGACCGGTTTTCCGTGATGAAGATGATCTTGGGCGGTTCCTCCGGCGCAAACTCCCCCGCCGTGGGCGAGAGCGTGAGCAACTCCGCCGCGGCAAAGTGGATGTTGCCGAACTTGACGCCGGGGTGCTCGGAGGTGTCGTGCCCGAGGACGAGGTAACGGAAGTTTTCGTGCGCGTGCTCGAAGCTGTAGGATTGGGTGGGCGAGGCCGGGGCGCCTTCGCCGTCCGGGGCGGCGTAGACGTCGACGGTGTTGGAGGCGGTGTTGTAGACAAGCCACACCTGATACCATTCATCGCGCGCGGAGGACGGGAGGATGACGCCGGAATCGCCCCGCTTGATGAGATCCTGAGCGGTGCCGCCAAAAACGCCGAACTGGTCGTCGCCGCCGCGCCGCGCGTAGCCGTCCAGGCCGATACGGTCGTCACCCACAATGCCGAAGCCGAAGAGGTTGGCCTCCTCTTCCGGGCCTTTGATGTTGAGGTCGAAGGTGACGGTGAAGACCGGCGCGGAAGCCACACTCTCCGGTAGCTCCACGAATATGCTGCGCGACTGAAAGGGCCGGTGGAAGATGGAAAGCTGCACATCCGAGCGCAGGTCGAGGTAACCACCGGAAAAATCGAGCACCATGTCGTCGAGGTCGCCGTCCCACGCGGCGGCGGGCACGCCCCCGGCGAAGGTTTCGACGACCTCCCACTCCGCTTCCCCGACTTGAATGCTGCCCGGAGTGAGCGTGAGGTTGGGCTCCGGCCCGGCGTAGGTGTGGATGTTGGCGTAGACGCCGCCGAGCGCGTCGCCGGCGGTGTAGCCGTCGGGCGGCTCCGCAATGCCCCCGGCGCCGATGACAAAATACTCCAAGGCGCTGAAATCCTCTTGGGCGTTGACCCCGCCGTAGCTCCACGTCCCGCGGTGGAGCAGCGGCTCCCCGTCGGCATCGGCGCGGCGGGCGTAGAGTGAAAATTTTCCCGTCTGCAAATCCGACACAAGCCACATGTTGTACCAGACGCCATTAAGGGTCGGACTGAGAAGGTCGCTGGTCCATTCGCCCGCTTTCACGAGGTTCTGCGGGTAGGTATTCGCTGTTTGGAAGCGGTCGGAGCCACCGACGGCATTCCAGTGTGTTCGCTGCCTCATCGCGAAGGAACCCGCCTGGAACCCGGTCTGGTGCTCCAAGCGGTCCGTCGGCGGCAGATAGAAATCAAAGGCGATCGTCCCGATGATTGCGTCCCCGCTGAAGGGATCGGTCCCGACGCTGGCGAGAGCGTCCCCGAGATCGAGATAGGCCGCCGCCGTCATTCCGTCTTCCGTGACGACGTGGACCGTGCTCGGGCCGAGATGCACGGCGGACACGCCCGGACCAACCTCCCAGTTTTCCGGCGACATGTCGGCGGGCACCCACTCGGCGGCGGCGCGGGCAGGGAGAAGGACTCCGGCAAGGAGGGCGAGCGCGGCGGGCACAACGGCGGCACGCGCGGGGAAACGGGGGAAACGTGACATGGCACAGTGGTTTCAGGGTGAACGCGGCCGCGAAGAAATTCCGGAGGCCTATTTGCATTTAGCCAAACCCCGCGGACCGCGGGCGCAAGGGAAATCGGATTGTAAATTCGCCGGCCAGCGGCCCCGGCGGCGTCCGTGCGCTCTGCCGCGCCCGCCTTCCCGCATTCGCGTTTGCCAAACGGAAAAGGTCCGTTACCTTGGACAACGCTATGATAGACTTCCTACGCAAAACAGTGCTCGCCGGGGTAGGCGCGACAGTGGTGACGGCCGAAAAGGTCGAATCGATTCTCAACGATCTCGTGGAACGCGGGAAGCTCTCCGCCGAAGAGGCGCGGAAGGCGACCGAGGAGATCACCTCGCAGAGCAAGCGCGAGTTCGAGGAGGCGGAGAAGCGCCTCGGCTCGATGTTCGAGGATCTCCTGCACAAGGCGCACGTTGCCAGCCAGGAGGATGTCGCCAAGCTCACGAAGCGTGTGAACGCGCTCGAGCTGAAGGTCGCCTCGCTGGAAAAGGAAGACGGCGAAGCCGGGGGCTCCAAGGCTTCCAAATAGGACCCGCCTTTGCGGATACGTTCCTTCAGTCTCTTCCGCGACGCCGTCCGCGCGAAGGAAATCGTCGCGATTCTCTTCAAATATCGCTTCGACGAAATCCTCGAAAAGGTCGACACGCCGGCCTCGTGGCTGACGAAGCTCGCCCCCGCGATCAAGGGCAACTACACCCTCTGGCAGCGCATCCGCCTCGCCATCGAGGAGCTGGGCCCGACCTTCGTGAAGATGGGCCAGATCCTCTCGACGCGCCCGGACGTCCTCCCCCGCGAGCTGATCGTCGAGCTGGAAAAACTGCGCAGCCGGGTGAAGCCCGTGCCCTTCGCGGAGATCAAGCCGGTCCTTGAGGGCGAGCTGGCCAATCCGATCGACGAGGTCTTCGCCGAGTTTGAGGAGGAACCCGTCGCGGCGGCCTCCATCGCCCAGATCTACCGCGCCCGGCTGGGCGACACCGGCCAGGTCGTGGCCGTAAAGGTGCAGAGGCCCGGAATCCAGAAACAAGTCCAGACCGATCTGGAGATCCTCGCATGGTTCGCGGACGAGCTGCACGAGAAATTCTCCGCGCTGCGCCCCTTCGACCTGCCCTCGGTCGTCGAGGAACTGAAAAAAGGCATCAACAACGAGCTGAATTTCCGCATCGAAGCGCGCAACGCCGCGCTCTTCAACTCCCTCAACCAGCACCCCGAGCGCGTCTTCGCGCCCGCCGTGGTCGAGCGCTTCCGCTCCTCCAGAATCCTCGTCACCGAGTGGATCGACGGGAAGCCGCCGGAGGCTTCCGAATTTCCGCCCGAAGAGGCCGCCGAACTCGCGCGCACGGGAGGCGACTCCTTTTTCTCGCAGATCGTCGTCACCGGGTTTTTCCACGGCGACCCGCACCCCGGCAACATCTTCATCACGCCGGACAACCGCATCTGCTTCATCGACTGGGGGCTCGCCGGGCAGCTCACCCGGCAGATGCGCTACAACCTCATCGACCTCTTCGCCGCCTGCAACGAGCGCGACGCCGCGAAAGTCGCGCAGATCGCCATGCGCATGGGCCGGACCAACCGGCGCATCGACCGCCTCACCCTCGAAAAGGCCGTCACCACCGTCCTCTTCAAATACGACGAGGACCTGAAGAACATGGACAACCTCGGCCATGTCATCTTCGAGCTGATCTTCGTCTTCGGGTCCAACGGCGTCCACGTCACGCGCGACTACACCCTCCTCGCCAAGGCGATCATCTCGATCGAAAACACCTCCACGCGCCTCGACCCGCACTTCAACCTCGCCACAGTCGGCAAGCCCTACATCCGCAAACTCAACTGGGAGCGCTGGAACCCGACAAACGTCGTGCGCTCCGGTTTGAGTGGTCTGCGCGAACGCATCGAGACCTTCAGCGAGCTGCCCGGCGACCTCCAGCGCGTCCTCCACCGCCTCGAGGACGAGGAAATCGGCATCCTTCTCGAACACCGCGGCTTCGGACAGGTGGGCGAGACGATCCACAGCGCTTTTTCGCGGCTCGCCTTGTCCGTCATCATCGCGGCGCTGATCATCGGGAGTTCCATCGTCATCACCACGGGCATTGGGCCAAACCTTTGGGGCTTCCCTGCCATCGGCGTCGTCGGTTACCTCCTCTCCGCCGTCTTCGGGGTCTACGTCGCCTTCGACATTCTTCGCAGCCACAAGGTAAAGGAGCGCCCGCGCAAGAAGCGGCCGAATTCTTGACACCGTCTTTACGCGGCTTTGGCGGCGAAAACAAGGCCTCCGGTCCATTTGCAGCAGTAATTGCCAATAGAGCGTAAAACATACCTCCGACGGTCGGGATCGGACAGACCAAGGTGGACTTTTACATATGGATAGTCTACCCCATGGCGTCTAAAGAAACAATTTAGTATTTCCACCCTTTCCGACAAGACCATGGCTTTGATCTCCTCCTCCAGCGCGCAGCCCGCCGCATACGGGCAAAAAAAGAAAGTGTCCTTTTGGGAAGGCCAGCGCCTTGCCAAGCAAAAGGCCTACGAGCGCCAAGCTCCGCGAAAGAAGATCAAACTCGACCAGCTGACCGTCTTCACGCAGCAGCTCTCCTCCATGCTCGACGCCGGGCTGCCCCTCGTCTCCTCCCTCGAAGCACTGGAGGAACAAACGGAAAACCCTGTCTTCCAGATCATCATCCGTAATGTTAAGCAAGATGTCGCCAGCGGCACTTCCTTCTCCGAAGCATGCCGCAAATATCCCAAAGCCTTTCCCAATCTCTTTGTCTCCATGGTCGAGGCAGGTGAAGCCTCGGGCGGCCTCGCCGACATCCTCAAAAAAGTCGCCATCTACTTTGAGGATACCGTCAAGCTCGTGCGTAAGGTGAAGGGTGCCCTCACCTACCCCGCCGTCGTCATTGGCATGGCCATCGGGCTCGTCCAGATTCTTCTTATCTTCGTCATTCCGGTCTTCGCCGAAATGTTCGAGAGCTTCGGGCAGGAGTTGCCCAAGCCCACGCAGATGCTCATTGAAGTCTCATCCTTCATGGCATCCTATCGTTTCGTTATCCTGCTCGCCCTTCTCTTCGCGATAGGCGTCGTTCTCGGCAAGCTCCTCCGCACGCCCCGCGGACGCGTCATCAAAGACCGCATGATAAGGCGTGTACCCATCCTCGGCGGACTGCTGCAAAAGGTCGCCCTCTCCCGCTTTTGCCGCACATACGCCATCCTTCTGCGCAGTGGCGTGCCCATCCTCCAGTCATTGAATATTGTCTCCTCCGCCAGCGGCAACACGTATATCGAGTCCGCTTGCTCCGCCATTAGCAAGGAAGTCAGCCAGGGCGGACAGCTCTCCGACACAATCGCCGACCTCGACTACTTTCCGCCCGCCGTCAAACACATGGCCCGCGCGGGCGAGCAAACCGGAAACGTCGACGGCATGATGAATAAAATCGCAGACTTTTACGATTCTGAGATCGAGACCACCGTGGAGTCGCTCACCTCCCTTATGGAGCCGATTCTCATCTGCGTGCTCGGTGTTATCATCGGCGGCATCGTCATGGCCATGTTCCTGCCGATCTTCAGCCTCGCCGAAGTCGTCGGAAGCTGATGCGACGCAAAATGGCGGCACTCGCCGATCAAACCGCGCCCCGCCAAACTTGAACACCTGCATTCGCCTGCACACGGCTTTATCTCGGATAAGAACGATCACCAATCGGCCTTCTTCGCACCCGGACAACGAAATCAATAAATCTTGAGCTTCGGGAGATCCTGTCCATCGAGGAGACCGACGGGCCGCATTGCATCGTCAACGGCAACGAGGTCGTTGATGCGGGCGCCTTCGAGAATTTTGATAGCTTCGACGACGAGGGCGTTCTCGTTCACCGTCTTCGGCGAACGGGTCATGTGGTCCGCCACGCGCACATCGAGAAATCCGGGCAGTTCGAGGGCGAGGCGGCGGAAATCACCATCGGTAAATACACCGGCAAGGCGGCCTGAGTCGTCTTCAACGAGAGCCGCCGTGCCGCATTTCGCCCGCGTGAGCGCGAGCAGCACCTCCTTGATCGTTGCTTCGGCGGAGAGGCAGGCCATGCGTCCGCCGGACCGCATTACGTCTCTTACCTTGAGAATGAGCCGCTGACCGAGGGCACCTCCGGGATGGAAACGCGCGAAGTCTTCGCGCGTGAACTCGCGCAGACCGGCGTAAGCCATGGCTAGGGCGTCGCCAAGTGCCTGCGCCGCCGTCGTGCTGGCCGTCGGGGCGAGGTCGAGCGGGCAACCCTCGCGGCGGTAATGGAAAAGCAGCACGTTGTCAGCGTTGACCGCCAGCTGCGAATCCGCCTCCGCAGTGACGGCGACAACCCCGACCCCGAAACGGCGCAAAGCCGGAAGCAAACGCACAATCTCATCGGTTTCCCCGCTGTTGCTAAGCAGGAAAGCGAGATCCCCCTCCATGCAAATACCAAAGTCGCCGTGAAAGGCTTGGATCGGGTCAAGAAAGATCGAGCGCACCCCCGTGCTGTTGAAGGTTGCCGCCAGCTTCTGGCTCACCGGCACGTTCTTACCGACACCGGAGAAGATGAGCTTGCGTCCGGCACCAACCACCGCATCGACACTGCCGAGAACCACCGCGAAAGACTCGTCCAACGCCGCCGCCGTCGCCTCAATGGCTTCCACCTCCCAGAGCAGGCAGTTGCGGCCTGCCCGGACCGCAGCCTCCGCGTTGAAACGGCGCGGCGCAGTCTCGGCGATCTGCTCTGCGTCATCCTTCTTCACGCGCTCACTGCAACGGCAAGACAACGTCGGCGCAAGCCCTACGCCTACACAGAAAACCCTCCGCCGGTGCCGTGGTGGAAATTCAAGCTCTTATCCTATGTTTCGGATAGGTGGGTGTTCTCGCCGGAGCTTTTGTCTTCCGGTCGACGGCCTGACAGCCACCCCGACTTCCGAACTCCCGGTGATGAAGTATCAGGGAAGAGCGCGTGAAAATCCCACGCACACCACAGAGGGAACTCAAAACGCTACACCAACCGCCTCCCCGGTCAAACGATTTCGGTGTGATCCACCGTGGCCCGGCGGGCAACCCCCGATTTTCTCCCGATTTTCTGCTTGCCATATTTCTCTGAGCTATAGTATTTTAAAAGTCAAATTTAAGGGATATTATGAGCGAAAGAAGAGTCATCTCAGATAGAGTTTGCGTCTACCACCTGATTGCGCGTGTGGTGCAGCGGCGGCGATTGCTCGCGGATGTGCAGCGCGAGGTGTGGGTCGCGGCGCTGCGGCGCGCGGCGGACTTCAGCGGGGTGGAGCTGATCAC
>SKLD01000556.1 GCA_007123395.1 Opitutales bacterium | reverse complement strand
CGATCCGGGTAACTTCTTTGTCGAAGCCCGCACGTCCGGTGCTGTTGACCCCGTCATCGGAGATGGGCTTACCTTGGCGTTTGATGAGATGAACACGCTTGAGTTTGTTCTAAACTCCACGGGAACGGTGGGAACGTTCTCACTCAATGGTTCTCATTTGGTTACTCTCGAAGACCTCAATCCCGGCGTGATCAATTGGGATGCTTTTACACAGTTCCAGTTTGCGACACAGCGCGCGGAGGTTCTCGTCGACCAATTCACGGTGATTCCGGAACCGTCGACCTACGCGTTGCTTTTCGGAACGCTGTTTCTTGGCTTCGCGGCGTGGCGGCGTTTTCGTCGCTGAGCACCGGGTTTCAGACAAGAACTCACTTTGCCCGTCCGGCCGCTTTTCGGTCGGACGGTTTTTTGTACCCGTGGCGTGGAGGGCGGGCTGAGGCAGTCGTCTTCCGGTTGTTTTTGGAATCACCGGCACTACGCGGACTGGCTCATGCCAACGTCTCCGGTTCGTCGGGTCCGGTCCAGCGGCGCACGCGCTCGACGAGTTCGGGCGGGCTGTCACCGTGCGTGCCTTCGAGGACGCGGGTGATGCCTTCGGTCATGAAGTTGTAGTGGGCGGGGCAGCACAGGCGTGTGCGCAGGCGGGCGATGCCGAGGGGCTCGCCCGCCTGCATCTGCTTGAAGGTAAACTCCATCCCCGTGGCGTCGCGGAGCCACTCTTCGCGGGAGAAGGCGTCCATCGCGGCGCGCCAGTAGGCCCGCACGGAGTCGGGCCGGAGGGCCTCGCCGGAGACCGACTGGAGTTGTTCGAGCAGCCATTGCCGCTCGCGGCCTTCGAGGAGGACGAGACCGTCGGGGCGGATGCGGTAGGGCAGGAGGCGGAACCCGACCGACCGCTCGCGCAAATAGAGCCGCACCATAAAGCCGAGGCGGCGGAAGAGGCCCCGCTGGCCCGACCAAAAGAGGAAATTGCCTTGGGAATAGATGACCGGTGCGCCCTTGTGGATCTCGACGCCGCGCGGCACGTGCGGGTGGTGGCCGATGACGGCGTCCGCCCCGGCCTCGACCAAGCCGCGGTAGGCGGCATGTCCGTAAGGCGCGGGCACGGGGAAGAACTCGCGGTCGGCATGGGGCACGGCGATGACGGTGCGGCCCGCCGCCTTTTGCCGCGCGACCTCGGCGTAGACGCGCGGCAGGTCCCAGCCCGCGAGCGCGGGGTTGCGCTCGGTGTGCGCGCCTTCCTCGCCTTCGTGGAAGTTCACGAGGGCCACGGAATGCCCGCCGACCTCAAGGACGAGGGCTTCGTAGGCGTCTTCTTGGTCGGTGCCTGTGCCGGTCGTGCGGAGGCCCGCCTCCTCCAGAACGGTCCTCGTTTCCCGGATGCCTTCGGGGCCGTAATCGCCCGTGTGGTTGTTGGCGAGCAGTCCGACATCAAACTCTGCGGAGAGAAGGTCCTCCACGGCACGCGCCGGTGATCCGAAGGGGGGTCCCTCTTTCACGATCGGGCGGCGGGCTTCGGGGTTCCGCAACAAAGTCGTCTCCACGTTCACGACGCGTAGGTCGGAGCGCTCCAATTCAGCGCGGACTCCGGCGCTGTAGAGGCTGCCCGGACGCTCCACGATGGGTTGCTCCAGCGCGCGCACGGGTGCCCAGTCGGCGCAGAAGAGGATGGAAGGGGCATCGGCACCGGCGGGCGGCTCATTCCATGCGCCGGTGTTCCAGTCTACGGTGGCCGGGATCATAGAGCGGGGGTGTGGAATCGGATGAGCGCCTCGGCGGCCTTCGGCCCGAGCGAGGCGTAGTAATCACGCGAAACCGGCACCGGCTTGCGCGCGGCGTCGTAGGCACGGAAGCGCGAGATTTCGACGGTCTGGCCGAGGCCGCCGAAGGTGCGCACGGACCACGCCGCGAAGTTCGGACGGTCCAGCTCGCTGTGTTCCCATGCGAAGTCCTCGATCGGCACGTATTCAAAAAAGAAATCCGTGAACGCCCGCTCACGCCGCGCCTCCGTTGCATTGAGTTCGCCTTCTTTGAACACGGTGAGGCCTCCTCCGCTGCGCTCCGGCGTCGACCAGCCCATGTGGAAGTCGAGAGCATGCCGGACGGGCGGATGCGCCTCTGCCGCGCCGCCGAAGAAGTCAGCCGCCGCGCGGGTTTCCGGGCGCGAAAGCGCCGTCCAGTCGCGGTTGAGGTTGCCCCCGCACGGGAGATCGGCGGCGGTGCCGTTGTGCATGGCGTCGCCTCGCCAGCCGCAGGCGAGGGCATCGCGGTTGAGGCACGGGACGACGGCCCACGCAAAACGCTCCGCCCCGGGCAGCCCCGCGAGGTTGCGCACAAGCGCGTCGACGGCATACAGCCCGGCCCATTCGCTGTAGTGCTGGTAGGCTTGAATGAAGAAAGTGCCGTGGCAGGCGCGGGGATCGGACGGCCCGCGGAGGAAGCCGTGGATCGGGCGCCCCTCTCCGCTCTTCCCGATCTCCGTGACCGCCCAGTCGGCCGAGGCCTCCGCATAGTGGGTCAGTGCCCGCAGGTGCCGTTCGAAGTAAGGCACGCCGACACTCAGCCAAACCTTCCTCCCGGCGGGAGGAAGGGTGACTTCGGCACCCAAGCCATGCGGGCGCGCGTCACTCAGGCGTGTCCACGTGTCGCCGTCCTCGCTGACAAAGAGAATATCCTTCAGGACAAGGCCGAAATTCGCGTTACCCGGATAGTCAAAGCCCGTCGGCGCTTTGCTCTCGCCGTCCGGCCAGATGATGCGCAGACGAAGCTCGCGGGCGTGCGGGGGCACACGTTTGAGGAAGCTGAATTGCGCGTTGCCGGGAATGCCGCCGGGCGTGTCCGGAGTCATGGTGAGTCCGTCGCCCGTGCTCCCGATTTCTTTCGCGCACTCCGGGCTCTCCCCGGTGTCCGTTTCGCTTTTCTGAGCCGTCTTCATTGTCAAAGAAGCTGAGATTGCGGAATCCGTGCCCACTGGCAAGGAAGATGACTCTTTATCTGTAAAGCGAATGACCGCCTCCATTCGCCGCCGCGCCCTGACCGCCTTCAATGGCTCTTGCGGTATTGGCCGGGGGACATTCGGTGGGCCTTGCGGAAGGACACGGAAACTTTTCTTGTGCAAGTGCTCGATCCGGCCACCGGAACCGTGGGACCGGAGGATTTAACCGTGCAACAGATCGGGGACAGCAGCGCTTGGCCGGGACTTACGGACTGGGATTACGAATGGCGCGATGGCGGCGCCGAACTGGAATTGAGCGCCCCCAAAGGGAACATCTGGAGTGACAGCGATGTTTTCACGTTTGCGTGGGTGCCTCTCTCGGGCGACGGTATGCTGACCGCGCGGGTGGTTTCCTTTGAGGCCGGATATGATTGGGCGAAGTCGGGGGTGATGATCCGGGAGAGCCTCGACAGCCAAAGCGAGACCTACCTCTCCACCATCACCGCCGGAAGACGCTTCACCCACTACTACCGCACCTCGCCGACCTCCCATTTGCAGCGCCCCAATCCGCGGGAGGTCGACCCCGAATACTGGGTGCGCATCGAGCGGGCGGGAAGTGATTGCCGGCGAGGTGATTTCGCTCTCCGGGTCCGCCGAAGATTCGACTTTGCCGGGGGAGGAAAGCCCCGGTGTCGAGTGGACCGTGATTTCCGGGCCGGGCACGGTTGCCTTTGCCGATGTTTCGGATGCGGCCACGACCGCCGTGTTCCCGCAACCCGGCACCTACCGCCTTCGCCTCACCGCCGACCAAGGCACCATGCGGACTTTCGAAGAGAAGACGGTGACTGTCGAACCGGCCGCTCCGCCGCCGACCTTGGAGGCATGGCTCGAAATCCACTACGGTCCCGACCACTCCAAAGATCCCGATACCGACACTGTCCCCAAGGCGGGTGTCCCCGTCACCCTGCGGGAGGCTTTTCTCATGGGCGACGACCCGCACGATCCACAGGATGTGCTCCGTGTCGAAGCCACCGGCGGCGGCGCGTTCGTTTTCCAAACCCTCCCGGGCCGTGCCTACCGCATCGAGATCTCGGAAGATCTTCAGCAATGGCAGCTCCACGAGCAATGGGAAGCCGGCGTCGAGAAAGAAGCGGGAACAACCGAGTTTAATCTCCCGCTATCTTCCGGCCCCCGGTTCTTCCGCCTCTTGGTTGAGTTTCCCGACACCCCCTAAAGACCGTCGTTACAGCACCGTTGTCCGGGTGCTTCAGCCCCGGACCCCGCAATGACGCTCGGATAAGCAGGTGATCCCCTGGGAGCGCGGGCGTCCCGCCCGCTTTCGGAGCTATGCAGCCTCTCGAAAGGTCGCTCAACCGAACGCCATTGGCCCCGAACCCAAGGTACCCGGGTGTCCACAGCGCGCACCCCTTACGGCAGCGGGCGTTCCTGACGTTTCCAAGTGCTCACCACCCCGTCCATCTTGCGTTGGGTGGTTGCGTCCACGTCGAGGCTTTGGACAACCACAGCATCGGGGGCTTCGAGCGAAAACGGTATACTCCGTTCCTGGACGACCTTTTTCAGGTAGATGCGAATCGCCGTGGACATGTCCATGCCGATAGCGTCCAGCACTTCGTCCGCATCTCTACGCAACTCTTCGGGAATTCTTACCTGTAGTGTTTTTATTGAACCTCGCGGATCCGGATGAGGTGCAACACCGGAACTCCCTTGTGAAGCATCCAAGGAACATAAAACTCACCTCGTTTGCTTGAGTCGATGGGTGCGGGCAGTGAATGAACCGTCGGCTGAAACCGTCTCCAACCTTTACAGGTCGCGGGATTTGTGGCACCTAATGGTCTGTCGAAAATTTGCCATGGTAGGATTGAATCTGCAAGAAATGACCCGTGAGGAGAAAATAGCCGCGATGGAAGCGTTGTGGGCCGATCTTTCACGAACTCCCGAACTCGTGGAATCCCCCCAGTGGCACGAGGAAGCACTGGCGCGAGCGGAAGCTTCTGTGAAGGAAGGCACCGCGCAGTTCCGCCCCCTGTCCGAGGTTAAAAAACGGATCAGCGAAGCGATCTCCTAATATGGAAATCGAGCTTCACCGGCTCGCAGAGGAGGATCTGCTTGCGGGATTTCATTTCTACGAACGGCAATCCCCTCGATTGGGGCACTATTTTCTGGATAGTCTCTACGCAGATTTGGAGTCTCTCAGCATATATGCAGGAGTTCATCGAAAGCTTTTTGGCTATTTTCGGCTTCTCGCAAAAACCTTTCCCTATGCGGTCTACTACCGAATTGAATCGGATCGTGTGATCGTTTTCCGGGTTCTCGATTGCCGGCTTGATCCAGAGAGACATATGTCGGGCTTGGGAAGGTAGGGCTTTCTGCCCGTTGACACCCGGCAAGGCCATGAATGGCCGACGCGCGTGTCAGTGTATTGGTGGACATCCGGTCCCGCTTGGCGGAACTGGACCGGGCCACGGCAGGTTTTTTAAACCCTCGTGCGCCGGGTCTTTGCAGCCACGGCGGCGTATGTCAGCTTGCCGCAGTGTCATTCGCGGCTCCCGCGACATTCTGAGCTTCGGGGCCGACCTTGAGCAGGTCTCCGCCCGCACCGGGGTGGCTTAACAACGTTATATATTATTTATGGACGAAGGTGATTACGAGGTTGCTTGGGCGCTGAGCGGGCGTCGAAAACGGCCTCGGCATGCCGACGGTGGCCCCATTTCATTGATCAGGTGTAATAGAACTGTGCGGTCAGAGTGCCGCCGCCGGAGGGCACAAGGCGCACCCAGTGAGCACTGAATCCCGGCGGAAAGTTGTGCTGGGCGTAACCGTTGGCGTCGAGGTCCAGATCCAAACAGGGGGTGAATTCACCGCAGCCCATAAAGTCCACTTCCAAGCGAACCTTGCGGGTGTCGCCGGACTCACGCCGCACGTGCAGGCATTTTTGGTCGAAGCCGGTCATGAGATAGGGGTCGCTGGCTTCGCCGTCCGCCACCGGGGTCTTCCACCATGGACCACCCCAGCCTGAAGGTTTGCCGAAGCTCCAGAGATCGTCGGTTTTGCCAAAGAACAGGCCGGACTGTGGTTCGGCGGTGGTGGGGCTTTTCCCATGAGAAGGGGATGCGTTGTCGGCACCCATCACAAACATGCCGCGCCAACTGCAAAAATCGCCCAACACCGTAAGATGCGTGCTCACCGGACGGACCCCCCATACCCGGTTTCCGTAGGCCCAGGGCGAGAGTTCGTAAAACATCCCGTGGTGGTCCATGAGAAAGCGCTCGTGTTCGACTTCACGGATGCGCGGCCATTCTGTCTGCCATTTGTGGTCGAAGCAGTGGGAGGCTTTGGGAAGACGGTAGCGCGTCCACGTGTCATTGTCCGCCGTATACACTTGCATGATCGCGGAGGCTTGGTCCCAGCCGGTGGCAAAAATGGTGCCGCCAAATTCGTGTCTACCGGAGATGCAGGTGAAGGGTTTCTTCTCCAGAATCCTCCATGCGCCGTCGGCTGTTCCATCCCATTCCGCCAAGCGTCCCTGGGCCTGTTCGCCCTTCCAGTCGGGTTCGTGATACTCGTTGGAGCAGACGATCAAGCGCCCAAAACAAGCGTAACAGTCCTTGTAATGCACCCGATGCTCACCTTGCGTGCCGAGGGCATCGTTGAGATCGAAGAGCTGACGGCATTCCAAGGTGCGCGTGTTTAGCTCGAAAAGCTCGCCCTCCATGCAGAGCACGTAAACCCAGTCTTTGGGCTGGAAAAGGTGCCGGGTGGTGCCGCACACCCGGAGCGGTTGCAATTCGGGCACGGTGCGGATGTTGTGTTCCGCGTCGATCACGTGGGGGCCGATGAGCAATTGATTGCTCGGGGTGTGAATGAAGCGATTCGTGTAGGTTCCGTCCACTCCTTTGGTTTCCGGCACCACTTCCAT
>SKLD01000446.1 GCA_007123395.1 Opitutales bacterium | reverse complement strand
GGATTGGCGAAGAGTTCGTCGGCGGGGGCGAGTTCAACGATTTTGCCCAAATACATGACGGCGATGCGGTCGCTGATGTGTTTCACGACGCTGAGGTCGTGGGCGATGAAGAGGTAGGCGAGGCCGAGTTCCTTCTGCAGGTCGAGAAGGAGGTTGAGGATGGCGCTCTGCACGGAGACGTCGAGGGCCGAGACGGGTTCGTCGCAGACGACGAGGCGCGGATTGAGGGCAATGGAGCGGGCGATACCGATGCGCTGGCGCTGACCGCCGGAAAACTCGAAGGGGAAGCGGTTGGCGGCGTCGGGCGAGAGCCCCACGCGGTTGAGCAGATCGGCGACGCGCTCGGCGCGCTCGCGGGCGTTGCCGATTTTGTGGATGACAAACGGTTCTTCGAGGATGTTGCCGACGGTGTGGCGGGCATTGAGCGACTCGGCGGGATCCTGGAAGATCATCTGAATGTCGCGGCGGTAGGGCTTGAGGGCGCGGCGGCCGAGGCTGGTGATCTCCTGCCCGTCGAAGCGGATGCTGCCGTCCGTGGGCGTGTGCAGCCGCACGATGCATTTGCCGAGGGTCGACTTGCCGCAACCGGACTCGCCCACGAGGCCGAGTGTCTCCCCCTTGCGGATGGCTACGCTCACGCCGTCGACTGCCTTGCACACTTTTTGCGTGCGCATGAAGACACCGCCCCGGATGGGGAAGTGCATCGTTACGTCGTCGATCTCAAGGAGATTCTCCGTCGCCGCGCCGGGGGCGCCATTGTTAGCGGGGTCTGTGATCATATCTTCGTCTTCTTCTTCGTCTCCTTTAACTGTTCTCTCGCTTTAGTCGTTCCGCGATCCACGACGGATGTCGCCGACAATCGAGAATGGCCCGTATCCGAATCTCTTCGTTCGAAATTTCATAGTAGATCGCATAGGGAAAGCGTTTGCAGAGAAGTCGGCTGTATCCGTGAACAATCTTGTGGATTCCTGCATAAAGGACGAGAGATTCGATGTCGGAGAGGATACTATCTGAGAAATACTCGCCTAAACCCTTACCTTGGCTGTCATAGAACGAAATTCCATTGCGCAGGTCCTTGAGCGCTGAGCGCAGAATGAGGATCTTCATTCGTCTTGGTTTCGCAGCATTCGTTTCGCTGTTTCGAGGGGGATGAACTCATCGCGACCGGCGCGGAGGTTCTCTTCCCGTTGGCGGAGGACATCAGCGTGCCACGACGGGGATTCGATTTCGGACTCGCTGCGCGACAAATCTTCCCATAGCTGTTCCATTGCCTGAAGTTTCTCAGCGCGGCTCATGGATTCGAGTGGAAGTTGCGTTTTCATAGTCATTTGTTTTTTTGTTATTCCCGGATTGGAGACTCTTCGGTTAATCAAATCTCCGCACGGCTTCGCAGTCTTCGACCCAGTGTTCGGGGCCGACTTGGGCGAGGGCGGGGCGGACGGTTTGGAAATCGCTGCTTGCCATGTATTCTTTAGCGAGGGGGTGGGGCGAGCGGGGAGCGAAGCGCGCGCCGACGGGCATTTCGTGGAGGCTCGGCACCATGCCGGGGATGGTCTTGAGACGGGATTTGCGCTCGGTGCCGAGGCTGGGGATGGATTCGAGGAGGCCCTTGGTATAGAGGTGGTGCGGGTTTTCGAATATGTTGTGGATGGTGCCGCGCTCGGCCACGCGCCCGGCGTACATAACGACGACATCGTCGCAGGTCTCGGCGATGACCCCGAGGTCGTGTGTGATGAGAATGACGGACATGTGCATCTCCTCTTGCAGTTCCTTGATGAGTTCGAGGATTTGCGCCTGAATGGTGACGTCGAGGGCGGTGGTGGGCTCGTCGGCGATGACCACACTGGGCTTAAGGGCGAGGGCCATGGCGATGACGACGCGCTGCCGCATGCCGCCGGAGAGCTGGTGCGGGAATTCACCGGCGCGAATTTCCGGGGCGGGGATGCCGACCTTCTTGAGCATCTCGATGGAGCGTTCCCACGCCTCCTTCTTGGAGACGTCGAGGTGCTGGAGGAAGACCTCGCTCATTTGCTTACCGATGCGGTGGACGGGGTTGAGGGCGGTCATGGGCTCTTGGAAGATCATGCCGACGCGCGCGCCGCGGACCTTCCGCATCTCCTCGGCGCTGAGCTTGAGCAGATCGGTGCCCTCGAGGCGGATTTCGCCGCCGAGGATGACGCCGGAGGGACGCGGGAGCAGCCGCATGATGGACATGGCGGTGACGCTCTTGCCGCAGCCGGATTCGCCCACGATGCCGAGGGTGCGGCCGCGTTTGACGTCGAAGCTCACTTCGTCAACGGCGGTGACCCGCCCGGCGTCGGTATCGAACGCGGTGACGAGGTCGCGGACTTCAAGAATGTGGTCGGAACTCACGTGTGGTTGTTCGGTTTGTGGTGTGGGTCACTCTTCAAGGACGTCTTCGGGCACGGCGAGCCATTGGTCGAAGACGCGCACCTTCTTCGGGAAGCGTGCGGGCACTTCGCCGACATCGCGCGCGGCACCGGGGATAAAGCGGGCGAGCCACCCGCCGGGGCGCACGGCCAGTTCTGTCTCGGCGCGGCGTTCTTCGTCGAACCAATGCACGTAGTATTCGGTGGGTTCGCGGGCGAAGCGGACATTGAAGTCGTCGGGCCAGCGGACCCAGCGCCAGTAGGCGACGCGGAACTTCGGAAAGACAAAGGCGGGCACGAAGGAAGCGTCCTCGTGGAGAATCTCTTCCATGCGGAAAGCCAGTTCACGCATCTCGTCGAGGCAATCCGACTCATCGTAGCGTTCGATGAGCTGGTCCAGTTCGAAGTTGGCGATCACCTGCATGTTGTTCGTCTGTGTGCGCACACGGCGGTCGGGATTGGGTGTGCCGTCCTCGAGGAAGGCGTCGTGGTAGGCGTTGGACGAGTGGTAGGTCTCCCAGTAGCGCGGGTAGCGCTCGACGGATACATTCAGTCCGACAAAGGCGATGTCGTGGTTCTTCTCCTGCACCTTGAGCCAGTTGGCGGAGGGATCGAGGATTTCGAGGCGCAACTCGAGCCCAGCCTTGCGCGCCTCCTGGCGCAGGATGGCGAGGATCCCGCGGAAGGGCGCCGCCCCCGTGTTGATGTTGAAGGAGAGGCGCTGGCCGCGCTCGTTGCGGAGGATGCCGTCGGATCCGCGTTCGGTGAAGCCCGCTTTGGCGAAAAACTCCATGGCGCGGTCGGGATCGAAAGGGCGCGCGCGGATGTCCGGGTGGGTCATGTCGCCGTAGCCGTCGGCGGTGGTCTGCATGCGCACATAGTCGCCGCGGAAAAACTGCTCGAGCACCTGGTCCCAATTGAGGGCGTAGTGGATGCCTATGCGGATGTCGTTGTTGTCGAGGTGGGGCATGCTGGAGTTGATCCAGAGCCCCCAGCTCGGACGCGGAATATCGTTGTAAAAGGTCGACTTGTGGATGAAACCGTCCCGCACGAGAGGATGGTCGTCCGGCAACATGTCGTAATTGTATTCAGTGAGGTTCATCCCGAACATGTCGAGGTGGCCGAGGAGGAAGGCTTCGAAAGCCTTGGGCGTGTCGCGGATGACGCGCAGGCGGATTTGGTCGGCGTTGAAACGGTTGCGGTAGAACTTGAGATCGCGCGCCCACCAGTCTTTGAGGCGGGTGAGGGTGATGCTGTCGCGGTTGAAGCGGATGCGTTCAATCTCTTCGTCGGTGATCACATAGGGTCCGGTGGTAGGCATAAAGCGCCACTGGTAGCGCTGCACGAAGTCATCGCCCATTTCGCGGAAGAAGTGTTTCGGCAGCGGGCGGAGATTGAGGATGCGCCGTTCGAGGTCGGGGCGCGCCTCACGCATTGTGATGGAGAGCGTATGCTCGTCGTATTTGGTGATGTTGGTGTAGTTGATGCCGATACCGTACCAATTGTTGTACCAAGGGTCGTTGATATACGCCGATTGATAGAAGAAAAACATGAACATCACATCGTCGACCGTCACGGGCTCGCCGTCGCTCCAGCGTGCGTCGGGGTTGAGCCGGGCGTAGACCGTGCGGTTTTCGTAGTCGACGGCCCACTCCTGAGCCACCCCGGGGTAGGACTTGTGACCGCCGGGCACGTTGGGATGCAGGCCGGCGAGGCCGACGAGCATATCGTCGAGGATAAAGCGGCGGAAGGCGTTGTTGGCCTCGGGACCGACGACGCGCAGGGTGCGCGGAAAGTCGCCCATGGATCCCCGTTGCACGCCGCCTTTGCGGGCTTCCGGCGACCCGATGTCGGGCAAATGCATGTTGTCGGTCCACTCTAGGTCGTCCGGGATATCGTCGAGTGTGCGGAAGCGGAAGAAATCGGAGTGCTCCTCGTAGTATTCGGCGAGTTCGGGGCGGATGTCAGGGGCGTCGGCGGGGTCGAAGCCGCCGCGGGCGTCGTTGCGGCAACAGCCCGCGAAGAGGACGGCAGCGATACCCGCGAGGGCGGTAAGAAGGCTAAAACGGACGGAAGTTCGCATCATTCGTAGATGGTGAATTTTTTCGGGTCGAAGGCCTCGCGCACGGCTTCGCCGACGAAGGCCATGAGGGTGAGCACGACGGTCATGGCGGCAAAGGCGGAGAGCGTGATCCACGGCGCGATCTTAAGCCGCTCGGTGCCCTGCCGCAGCAACTCGCCCCAGCTCGGAGTCGGCTCCGGCAAACCGTAGCCGAGGAAGTCGAGGGCGGTAAGCGAGGTAATGGCCGTGATCATGAGAAAGGGCATGAAGGTGACGAGTGTGGCGATGATATTGGGAAGGATATGGTGGAAGATGATACGCGAGGTGGAGGCACCGAGGATTTGCGCGGCGGCAACGTATTCACGCGCCTTTTCTTTGAAGGTGCCGGTGCGCATATAGTAAGTCATCCCCGTCCATGAGAACGCCACGATAATCCCGAGCAGTAGGAGCAGACTCGGCTCGAAGACGGAGGATACAAAGATGACCGTGTAGAGGAACGGAATGTTCGACCAAATCTCGATGAACCGCTGCGTGATGAGGTCGAACCACCCGCCGAAATAGCCCATCGCGCAACCGATCGCGATTCCCAGAAGATAGACGCCCCCGACGAAGCCGAAGGCGAAGATCATGGCGTTGCGGAATCCGTAGACGAGGCGCGCGAGGACGTCGCGGTTCTGCGTGTCGGTGCCGAGAAAGTTGCGGTTGCCGAAGTCGGGCGGGCGCGGGCGAATGAACTCGCCGGGGTAGGCGTCCTCCTGGGGACCGAAAGGCACTGGCGGCATGATAACGAACCCGCCCCCCTCGGCGCGCAGGCGGTCGCGCAGGTCGCGGTAGTTGGTCTCGTGCGAGTAATCGAAGCCGAACTCCGTGCCGGCGATCTGGCTGCCGTAGGTCGGGAAGCGCAGCGACCCTTCGTAGTAGACCACGAGAGCACGGTTGTTCACAAACAACTCGGCGAAGACGGCCACCAGCAGCAGCGCGCCCATGATAATGAGCGAATAGTAGCCCCGGCGCAGCGACTTGAAGCGCTTGATCTTTTTGACGGTGAGCGGATTGAGGCGCATGGGGGCGGTCAGTTGAAGCGGATGCGGGGGTCGACGAGGGCAACGATCATGTCGGAGATGATGTTGCCCAGCATGATAACGAAAGACGAGATGACGAGGATGCCCATGACCGTGAAGTAATCGCGGTCGACGATGGCCCGGAACCCGAGGAGCCCGAACCCGTCGATATCGAAAATCACCTCAATGAGGAACGAACCGGTGAGAAAAAAGAGCAGATTCTGCCCGAAGGTCGTGGCGATGGGGATGATCGAGTTGCGGAAGGCGTGCTTCACCACCGCAGTGTCAAACTTCACCCCCTTGGCCACCGCCGTGCGCATGTAGTCGGCGGCGAGGTTGTCGAGCAAGTTGTTCTTCATCAACAGCGTGAGAAAGGCGAACGACCCGATGAGGTAGCACAGGAGGGGCAGGGTGGTGTGGTGGATGAGGTTGAGGATCTTTCCACCGAGCGACAGCTCCGCGAAGTTCTCGCCGACAAAGCCCCAGAGCGGAAACCACTGCAACTGTGCCGCGAAAATGAGGATGAGGATGCTCCCGAAGACGTAGTTGGGGATGGCGTAGCCCGCGAAGACGAGGATCGACGACCAGTTGTCCAGCCAAGTGCGGTGCTTGATCGCCTTCACCATGCCGAGCGGAATACAGATCGTGTAGGTGAAGAAAAACGTCATGATCCCGAAGTAGATCGAGACCGGCAGTTTCGAGGCGATGACGCACAGGACCGGTTCGTTATAGATGAAACTGCGGCCGAAATCCCCGCGCAGGACGTTGCCCAGCCAGCTCACGTAGGCCACCGGAAACGGCTTGTCGAAGCCGTAGTAGGCCTTCATCTGCTCGATTTGCTCCTCCGAGAGGGCGCGGCCCGCCGCCGCGTCGCCCCGCGTCTCCGCCCCCGCCATCTGCATCTCCGCCACATACCGCTCCACCGGGCCGCCCGGCACCACCCATGTCAGGGCGAAGACGATGATAGTCACCCCGATGAGCGTGGGGGGAATCAATAGGAAACGTCGTAAAAAATATGCTCTCATTTCTTTGCGTGGGCTTGCGAGTGATCCGATGAACCGGACGCTTGACAAGCAGAAAGCGAGCCCGGCGGAGAAGCCACCCCGCGCCGTCCGCTGTCAGCCCCATCCTTATGCGACCGATTTCGACTCCTTTTCGTTCGACTCCGGCTGACAATGGCCGCGCGGAGACGGGCCTGAGCCGCTGCGGCTGGGCGGCGCGGTGCGCTCCGTAGGCTGAAGCTTCAGCGAGGCACGGATGCGGCTGGGCGGCGCAGGGGTTCGCGGCGCGGCGCTCGCGGAAGCTTCACGCTACGGCTGGGCGGCGCGGTGCGCTCCGTAGGCTGAAGCTTCAGCGAGGCACGGATGCGGCTGG
>SKLD01000019.1 GCA_007123395.1 Opitutales bacterium | reverse complement strand
GAAGGATGCGGCGGAGGCGCTCGCGCGCTACCGTCTGCTGATGCTCGGGAAGGGAACGGGGCCGAAAGGCGACGGCAGAGGCGCGCGCATCGACCCGGCGGCGCTGCTGGAAGCGGTAAGGAACGGCGGGGAGTTGCAGCCGCACGAGTTGCTGCGGCTGCGCGCGCGCTTTCTCACTGAGGGTCGTGCGCTGGGAACGCGCGACTGGCTGGAAGACGGCGAAGGGGCGCGGGTTCTTGCCACGCTGAAGCGGCCGCCGCCGTGCAGGCCCGTCGAATTCCTCGAAAATGTGGATTTGGCGGTGGCGCGCTCGCGGGCGGGGTACAGTGCCCTTGAGCATCCCGGGGAGTGACCCGTGTGGACGCTTTCGTGCTTTCGTAGCCGTTCAGGGTCATTCCGACAAAGTAGGATTCAATTCGAGACAAATTCCGACAATAATTTTTTCTCTGAGTTGTATAATTCCGAAGCACTCCTCCAAGTCAAAATCACAGTGTTCGAACCGCGCACATGATTGAAATATGCAATGGCATTGGCCTTTTGCCGGTCCCCGACGCAGACCACGGGAGGGAATCGGCTGGAACCCGCTGTCGACAGGCGCTCCAAAGGCAGGCCGCGCCAGCACGCGCGCCTCGGGATTGGGTTGCTCCGCGCTCTTGCGGTAGCGGCAACTTATCTGAGGGCCGTTGGAGCCAACGGGGGATTTTTACGGGGGGTTACCGGGCCCTGCTGCCGAGGGCGGGCACAGCGGCAGCCACAGGGCGTTCTTCGGGCTTGCGTTGCCGGAAGGAGCGCAGGGTAGAAACGCCGTTGGACTCGAGGAGGCGGCGGGCGTCGTCGAAGCCCTGCGCGAGCATTTCCGGGGTGTGGGTGTCCGAGCCGAGGGTAAAGGCCACGCCTTCCTCCACCGCCCATGCGAAAATCTCCGGCAGCGGATGGATGTAAGGTCCCTGGCCTTTGAACTTGCCGCTCGTATTGATCTCCCAGCAAGTGCCGCTCTGCGCCGCCGCCCGGAGCGCCGCGCGTATCTCTTCTTCGTGGTCCGCCGGCTCGAACGGTCCCGCGAGGGTGCCGTAGAGGCGGATGAGATCCGGATGCGCCACGCTATCGTAGCGGCCCGAGAGCACCGCCGACTCAAGGTGGCGGAAGTAGTGTCGGATGACTTCCGCGTCTGTCACTAGCCCGCGCTCGCGTAACCACTTGTGGTAGGCGGGCAACTGGTGGTGTAACGATCCAAGGACGAAGTCAAAGGGCTCCACTCTGAGGGTATCGTCCATTTGCGCCATGACGTCTTCGTCCGGGAAAATTTCAGCCTCAATGCCGTAGCGCACCTCGATGCCGCGCGCCTCGCCGAGGCGCTTCGCCTCATCGACGAAGCGCCGGTAGACGGGCAGTTCCTCCCGCCGCATGCGGATGCCCCGCGCTCCGAACGATTCGTCCGGCATCGGGATGTGGCAAGTGAAAGTGATCATCCGCAGGCCGCGTTCGTCGGCGGCTTCGACAATCTGCTCGGGCTCCCCGATGGCGTGCCCGCACAGGGGCGTGTGGATGTGGGTGTCAAAGTCGAATTCAATGTTCATGCAAAGGAAGAGACTGGGCGGTTCCATGCCGACCCGGTGGAAAAGATAATCACCCTCACCGCGGTTCCTGCGAAAAGCAAACGCCAAAGCCTTTGTCACGGTAACGGCTCTGTTTTGCTCGGCTCCCCGGCGGCTTGCCATGCCGCCGGTTCCGCGTTCTTCTTCGCCGCCATGAGAGTGGGCCTTGCGCAGATCAATACCATCGTCGGCGACATGGAGGGCAACCGTGCCCTCATCCTTGAAGCTTACCGGCGTCTCGTCGGGGACGGCGCGGAGCTGGTCGTCTTTCCGGAACTGGCGGTTTGCGGCTACCCGCCCCGCGATCTGCTCTTTAAGCGCCGCTTTGTTCCGGACAACCTTGCCTCGCTCAAATCCATCGCCGCGGAGGTCGGGGAGGTTCCGGCTGTCGTCGGATTTGTCGACAACAACCCCGCTCCGCGCGGACGCCGCTTTTTCAACGCCGCCGCTTGGTGCCGCCGCGGGCGAATCGATTACGTCGCGCGCAAATGCCTGCTGCCGACCTACGATGTTTTCGACGAGGACCGTTACTTTGAGGCGGCGGAGGAGCCGGTCATCGTTGAGTTTGCCGGAGCCTGCATCGGCATAACCATTTGCGAGGACATCTGGACCGGCCCCGTCGTGGAAACCAGCCGCCACTACCGGGGCGATCCCCTCGCGCAACTTGCGCGGCGCGGTCTCGATCTCCTCGTCAACCTTTCAGCCAGCCCGTGGCACTACGGAAAAGACTCCACCCGCCTGCAAACCGTCGGGCACGCCGCCGACCGTGCTGCTTGTCCGGTCGTCTATGTCAATGCCGTGGGCGGCAACGACGAGTTGATCTTCGACGGACACAGCCTCGTCATGCGACCCAATGGCGAATGCATCGGTGCGCTTGCTGGATTCGCACCGGATGCACGCGTCATCGACACGGCGGGTGGGGCAGGCGATGCCGTCGCCACCTCTTTAGAGCAGGAAGAGTGTGCCGACATCTACGATGCGCTGGTTCTGGGGCTGCGCGATTATGCCCGCAAGAGCGGGTTCCGCCGCGCCCTTGTCGGATTGTCCGGCGGTATCGACTCCGCCCTTACCGCGGCGCTCGCCGCCGAGGCGCTTGGCGCGGATCACGTGACCGGCATCAGCCTGCCCTCGCCGATTTCCAGCCAACACAGCTGCGACGACGCCGCCGCGCTCGCCCGCAACCTTGCTATCGCGCACTGCAGCCTGCCCATCGGATCCCTTGTCGCCGCCGCCGAGGATGTGCTGCAGCCGCTTTTCGAGGGCCGCGACCGTGACGTCACCGAGGAAAACATCCAAGCGCGCGCGCGCGGTCTCCTTCTTATGGCTGTGTCCAATAAGTTCGGCGCGCTGCTCCTTACAACCGGCAACAAGAGCGAGATCGCCGTCGGCTACTGCACGCTCTACGGCGATATGGCGGGTGGTCTCGCGGTGATTTCCGACTTGCCGAAAACGAAGGTCTTTGAACTCTCCCGCTGGATAAACCGGGAACGCGAAATCATTCCGTGGAATTCCATCGAAAAGCCGCCTTCCGCCGAGTTGCGGCCCGATCAAAAGGACGAGGACAGCCTTCCCCCGTATCCCGTCCTCGACCGCATCCTCAGACTCTACGTCGAGGAAGGCCATTCCTCCGCTGAGATCATTGCCGAAGGGATCGACGAAGCCGCCGTGCGGGATGTCATCCGCAAGGTCGACCTCAATGAGTACAAGCGCAAGCAGGCCGCACCGGGTCTAAAGATTTCACCGCTCGCCTTCGGCGTCGGCCGCCGCATCCCCATCGTCCAAAAATACGTGAGCTAAGCGCATCTCGGCGCGCAACGGAGCACGGACATGGTCTTCGACATGTCGTCGCTCCGCTCCTCGGAACCTGTCCGTGTTGCGGCTGGCGGGCGAACCTTGCCGGGGACAGGAATGTCCCCTCTCCGGCGGGTATACATGCAGGATCTCCCAACGGAGCACGGACTTGATCTCCGCCGCGCCTTTCCCCCATCTTGGCACCCATGGCAGACAGTCCATCATCCTCAGAGGCATTGTTCGAACGGGCGCGGCATCTTATTCCCGGCGGCGTGAATTCGCCGGTGCGCGCATTCCGCTCCGTCGGGGGCACGCCCTTTTTCACAAAGCGGGCGGAAGGAGCGCGCCTCCACACTGTCGACGGGCGGGAATTGATTGACTTTGTCTGCACATGGGGGCCCGCCGTGCACGGGCACAACCACCCTGCCATCCGCGCTGCCGTGGCGGAAGCCCTTGAGGGTGGCACAAGCTTTGGCACACCCAATCCCTACGAGGTCGAAATGGCCGAGTGGATCACCCGGCTCGTGCCTTCGGTCGAGCGCGTGCGCTGCTGCAACAGCGGCACCGAGGCAACTATGAGCTGCATCCGCCTCGCCCGCGGCTTTACGGGGCGCGACAAGATCGTGAAGTTCGCCGGCTGCTACCACGGACATGTCGACTCTCTTCTCGTCAAGGCCGGCTCCGGCGCGTTGACGCTCGGCAATCCCGACAGCGCCGGTGTGCCCGCGTCGTTCGCCGCCGAGACGCTCGTCATTCCCTATAACGATCCGCAGGCGCTTGATGCTTTATTCTACGACCACGGCGAGGAAATCGCCGGGGTGATCGTCGAGAGCTACCCCGCCAACTGCGGGCTCATCCTGCCCAGCCAAGGCTACATCAAGCAACTCCGCGACCTCTGCACGCGCCACGGTGCGGTCTTGATCTTCGACGAAGTGATGACCGGATTCCGCCTCGCTCCGGGCGGCGTGCAGGAGATCGAAGGCATCACGCCCGACCTTACCGCCATGGGCAAGGTGATCGGCGGCGGCCTGCCCGTCGGTGCCTTCGGCGGGCGCGCAGACATCATGGGCAAGCTCGCGCCGGAGGGACCCGTTTACCAGGCCGGCACGCTTTCGGGCAACCCCCTCGCCATGGCGGCCGGCATCGCTGCCATCCAGCTTCTCGTCGAGGAGAATCCGTATGCCCGCCTCGATGCCATGGGGCGGCAATTGGCGGGGGCGCTCCGTGATGCCGCCACAAAGAAAGGGATTCCCCTGCAAGTGCCGCAGACCGGCTCCATGCTCTGCCTCTTTTTCGCTGAGGAACCGGTCATGGACTACGACGCCGCTGTCGCCAGCGATACCGCGTATTTCAAGAAGCTCTTTCACTTGGCCCTCGAGGCAGGCGTCTACCTTGCGCCAAGCCCGTTTGAGACGCTCTTTATCAGCACGGCGCACGAGGTGGCCGACATCGACCGCGCTTGCGAGGTGCTGGCCGCGGCGGTCGGCAAGTTGTGAGCCTGCGCCGCGTCTCGGCGTATCTCAAAGGGACTTCTTTGGCTTCTTCTCCTTGTAGCCGAGGCGGTGGAAGGGGTTGACCACGCTCGTCACGATATTGCGCGAGTGTCCGCCGATGCGCTTGAGGTAGCGGGCGTAGAGGGCGACAGCGGCGGATGTGCCCGGATCGAGATCGCCCGCCCGCGCTTCCACGATGGCCGCGACAATCCCTTCGCAGGCCGCCGAAAGACCTTCCTTGTAGCCCACCATCACGCGGCGCGCCATCTCCACGTCGTTCTCGCGGAAGGCTTTAACGGTGTCGCGGAAAAGCTCCAGCGTCTGCGCTTCCACGTGTGCAAGATCCTCCTCCACCGCGCCGCCCGTCAACCGGGAGGGGTGGAGGCGTGCGAGGTCGTGGATGTTTTTCGCGTAGTCCCCGATGCGTTCGATATCAATGATGATGCTCACGAGCACCATGCCGCTGGAGAGATCGCTTGGGCCGCTCACTGCCAAATGGGTGAGCACCTTTTGTCGCACATCGCGCTCGAAGCGGTTGATGCGTTTGTCCATCCCTAGGATGTCGATGCTGATGGAGCCGTCGTCCGAACGGCGCAGCGATTCCACCGACGCCTCGATCATGCTTAGGTCGAGATCGAGCATCTCGTGCGACTCTTTGAGCGCTTGGGTGAAGAGATTGTCCTGCTTGAAGATACTGAAAAGATTGCGCCACATGGGAATTGATTAGTTGAGGATAAAGACGAAGACCGCCGGGACAAGAAAATAGAGCAGAGCGACGACGGCGAGCGGAATGTAGCGGTTGTCGCGCGCGCGCCGCCCCATGAACTCGGCCACTTTCATGGGAATCCGCCGCACCGCCGGGATCGGCCAGATGAGGAGGATGCCGAGGATATTGAAGAGCAGGTGCGCGAACGCCGCCTTCACCGCCACATCGCTCCCCGTCGCCAGCGCCGCCAGCATCGCCGTCATGGTCGTGCCGAGATTGGACCCGAGGCAGTAGGGGTAGACCTGCGCCAGTTTCAGAATCCCCGCGCCCGCGAGCGGCACGACAAGCGCCGTCGGCACCGAACTCGTCTGCACCGCGAAGGTGAGGATCAGCCCGAACGCCATCGCCCGCCCGCTGTTGCGGAACAAATGGGTGTCGAAAAACTGCTCCATGCGGTGCAGCACCATGCTGCGCAACAACTTAACAATGCACACGAGCATCCCGTAGGTCAGCGCCACCGTCACAATGATCATGACCCAACCGTTGTGCATGCTCAGCGCGGCGATCGCTTCGATGGTCGGCTCGGTCGCCGCCTTCAACGGATTGCTCAGCCGCATCCCGCCCAGTCCGGCGAAGAGATCCGCGCTGCCCGAGGCCGCCCGGCTCAGCAGGCCCGTGCTCAACTCGATGGGAAACAGAATCGCGACCGCCGACAGATTGAAAAATCCATGCACCGAGGCCACCGAAAAGGCCCGCTCCAGCTCCTGCTTGCGGTGGATGTGTCCGAGCGACACCAGCATGCTCGTGATCGACGTGCCGATGTTCGCCCCCATGATCATGAAGACGGCGGCCTGCCCCGAGAGCGCTCCGCCCGCCACCATACCCACGATGATCGACGTCGATGTCGACGAACTCTGCACCAGCGACGTTGCAAGGATGCCGATGCACAGCGCTTTCAAAGGATTTGAGGTGGCCGCCAGCAGTTGCTCCGCGAATGCCGCTCCGAAGAGCTTGAAGGCGTGGCCCATCCCGCCCACGCCGACAATGAAGAAGTAGAGGGCGAGAAAGATCCCCGCGATCTTCAGCGCAGTTATAAACGGCGGCGGTAGAGACGGCGCGTATTTCATATGCGGGGTAGGTTGGCAACCGTGCCGTCATGGCAGGCAGTTAGTCCGCATCGGCGGCGGGTTCGATTCATTTCGGGCGGATTCTTGCCTGTGGATCGCATAAGTGTCGCAGTATTGTGACGATTGTGTGACGGATGCTTTCCATCCTGTCGCCCGTTTCAAGGGGGAAATTGTCGCGCGTGACGGTATAGGTCCTTGAT
>SKLD01000529.1 GCA_007123395.1 Opitutales bacterium | reverse complement strand
GCGCCCTCGCCTGCGTGCCGCTCGACGACAGCGCGGCGCCGTCCTCGGTCGTCGCCGTGCCGCAGCTCGACTCTCTCGACACGATTCTACGCGACACCGTGCTGCCCTCCGTTCTCTACCTGCCGACGGAGGCGGAGCGCGCGCGCCTGCCCGAGGGTGCCGCCGCCCCCGACGGCGGGCGGTGGATTGCCGGACGCTTCGCCCGGCGCCGCGCGGCGGAGGCACCGGGGCGGGTCGTCCATTCTTCCAAGTCATGGCTCGCCAATCCCGCCGTCGCGCCGGGCGACCGTGTTCTGCCGGCGGACTCACCTGACCTGCCCGCGGAGGAACGGCTGTCGCCAGTCGAAGCCGCTGCCGCGCTCCTTGCGCACCTGCGCGCGGCATGGGAATCCGCGCACGCGCACCGCTTTGCCGACCAAACTGTCACGGTCACGGTCACCGTCCCCGCCTCCTTCAACGCCGCCGCCCAGCGCGCCACCCTCGAAGCCGCCGCTCGCGCCGGATTCCCCGCTGCGCGCACCCGCCTCCTCGAAGAACCGCAAGCCGCCTTCTACCGCTGGCTTGAAAGCCGCACCGCACACGCAGCGCAGCCACCCGCCCTGCCCGAAGACGTCCGGCACGTGCTTGTCGTCGATGTCGGGGGCGGCACCTCCGACTTCAGCCTCTTCCACGCGCGGGAGGCGGACAACCCGACCGAAGGCCCCGGCCTCGAACGCGTCGCGGTGAGCGAGCACATCCTCCTCGGCGGCGACAATATCGACCTCGCTGCCGCGCATGTCCTCGAAAGCGTCCTCGCCCCGGACGGCGGCAACCTCAGCGGCACGTCGTGGGACCACCTCGTCAGCCGCGCCCGCGACCTCAAAGAGCGCGCCCTCGGCGCCGACGACGCCGGTTCGAATAACGACACCCTTCGCGTTTCCGTGCCGGGAACGGGGTCGGGTCTGCTCGCCGACACCCTCTCCGCCGAAATACCCGCCGCCCAACTGCGCGAAATCCTCCTCGAAGGCTTTTTCCCCCTCGTCGCGCGCGACGCCGTGGCCGAGCGCGACCGCAGCGCCCTACGCGAATGGGGCCTGCCCTATGCCGCCGACTTCGCCGTCACGCGCTACCTCGCCGAATTCCTGCGCGGGCAGCCCCGCGTCGACGCCGTCCTCTTCAACGGGGGCAGCCTCGGCTCCCCGCTCGTCCGCCAACGCCTGCTCGACCAACTCGCACAGTGGCAGGACGGTCACCGTCCCGCCGTCCTCGACAACCCGGAGCCGGACCTCGCCGTCGCGCGCGGCGCGGCGCACTACGGGCGCGCCCTCCATGGTCAGGGCGCGGACCGCATCGCTGCCGGAGCGGGCCACGCTGTCTTCCTCGAAATCGAGGGCGGCGCGGGCGGCGGCACGCGCCGCGTGTGCCTCCTCCCGCGCGGCACGCCGCCCGACGAAACCACGCAGGTGCGGCTGCCCGGCCTGCGCGCGCGCCTCAACCGCCCCGTTCGCTTCCAAGTCCTGCAAAGTCACCGCCACACCGCACCACCCGGCGAAACCGTGGAGGCCGGTCCCGAAGACGCGCCCGCCTGGGTCCGCCTGCCCGCCCTCGAAAGCGAAATCCGCCGGGCGGGAGCCGCGTCCGGAGAGACCGTCGCCGTTCGCCTCGAAGCCCGCCTCAACGAACTCGGGCTCCTGCGCATCGATGTCGTCGCCGATGAGCCGTCCGGAGAGGAGCGCTGGCCGCTCGAGTTCAACCTGCGCGCCGCCGCAGACAAAACCTCACCTGTATCCGCCGAAGCGCAAGAAGCCCCGGCGGCGCCCGCCGAAACCGACGACACCCCGTTCGTGCAGGCCCGCGACGCCATGCTGCGCGCTTTCGAGCGTTCGGGAGCCCGCCGCGAAACGGTCACGCCCGCCCGCGTGCTCAAGCGCATCTCCGCCGCCATAAGTGCCCCGCCCCGCGAATGGCCCCTGTCCGCCGTCCGCCGCCTCGCCGACGCTCTCCTCGCCTCCCCGCCCGCGCCGGACGCCGACCCCGCCACTCTCGAAACATGGTTGCACCTCGCCGGATTTCTCCTGCGCCCCGGATTCGGCGACCCGCGCGACCCGGAACGCCTCGACTCCCTGTGGCAGCCGTTCGGCGATCCGTCCGCCGTCAACAGCAAGCGCGTCCGCCTGCAAGTGCTCATCCTCTGGCGACGCCTCGCCGCCGGACTGCCCCCCGGCCGGCAAGCCGCCCTTCTCCGCGCCGTCGAACCCGCCCTCGCCGACCCCGCCGCCGCCTCCGAGGAACACATCCGCCTCGCCGGTGCGCTAGAGCGCATCTTGCCGGACGCCAAGACAGCCCTCGCCGAGCGCTGCACCGCCTTCATCCTCCGCGCCGCCCGAGAAGGAACCACCAAGAACGTCGCCGCCGCCGTCGACACCCTCGGGCGGCTCCTCAACCGCGCCCCCTTTCAAGCCCCGGATACCTGCGTCACCCCGCCGGACGCCGTCCGCGCCGCCTTCGAGGCGCTCCGCCGGTTGGACACCGCCCGCCCGGAACTCCGCGACCTGCCCACCGCCTTCCTCCGCGCCGCCCGCAAAGTCGAAAATCCCGCCCTCAATCTGCCACCAAAAGTCTCCCGCGCCGTCACCGCCCGCCTCGCCAAAGCCAGCGTCCCCGAACAAAAACTCGCCCCTCTGCGCGAATACACCCCACTGCCCCGCGACGAACGCGCCGAACTCTACAGCGAATCCCTCCCCCCCGGCCTTGTCCTCGCCGCCGAACCCTGACGCCGCCGCCCGCGCCGCCATTTCCGCACCGCCGAAATGTGTTCGTGAAACGGATTCGCGCTCACCTTTCCGGTCGCCCGACAGTCCACTCCCCTGAATCAATCCAATGGACCCACGGAAACACATCCGCGCGCGTCCACCCCCAACGCCCGAGCCGAACGTCGCGGAAAAACAGCCCGCCCGAAATCTCCGGATGGTATTTCTGCCAACCAAGAACAGGTTCATACGTCCATTCACCGATCACCGCATGATTACCCATCCACGGATTCCGATAGCGTTCCGTCCCCAACCTCGCCGAAAGATGCACAAGAGGATTGGGATGCGCATATACAAAGCCCAGGGCATGGCCATTTGCATCATGGATGACTCCGGCGAAATGACTTCCGTCTGCCGACATGATGACACGGTCGAGGAGAACGGAATTGTCCAACATGTCCAATCCCAGACGATTCAGGAATTCCCTGGCACCGGTCCATCCCCGCCCGCGCTCCCAGATCATCTCAAAATACTCCCAATCATTCGCCGCCGAAAGCCGGGCTCCGATCGAAAGGACCAAGTCGCCGTCATCCGTGACACGCGGCAGTGGAGTTGTGCCCATATGCGGCACTTCTTCCGGCGATGGAATCGCTTCCGCACGCCATCCCGAGCCATCCCTGTGCCAGAGGACGACCGCATAAATCTCCGATTCCCCGGTCGGAGAATGCAGATACTCGCCGACCGCGACCGATCCGCCCGGAGAAATGTAGCTCGCGCGGCCTCCGGTGGCACCGGCCGGCAACGGCAGCGAAGAAAGCCCTCCGTCCGTTGTCCAAACCATCGGCAACACATCAATTGCCGGTGCTTCGGTCGCGGCATCGACATCGTGCCGCTCCGACCAACCCACGGCAGTCCGACCGTCGCGACTCACCGAATACAACCATCCGTCCGAAGTATGACCCTCCAAAAACCCGGGACGCTCAAGGGACCACGAGCCACCCCATGGAACCTCTCTCCACACGGCCGGCTCGTACCCCCCCCGCGCCGCGGACCCGACCCACGATGACCGCCGAATCCCCGCCTCCAAAGCCGATGGCCATACCGGAATTGCCGCCCCCGTCCGGCGTGGGCAACACCGTTGGCTGACTGATCCCCAAAAGGCCCGATTCCCACACAACGGGCAGAGAAACACCGTCGCGGTCGATGACCCGCCCGGCCAAACGCCTGTCGTCCCGCGAAACCGCCGAGACCATTGATTGGTTTCCCACGACCTCCGGAGGCCGAAACCACACGCCGGGAAGCTTCTCAAGCTCGCCCCGCCCGAAGTCAATAGCGGCAAAAGAGCGGTCGCCTTCAAAGTGGGTTCCTCCCACGACTCCGCCGTCATTGCTGATAACGCGCAACTCAATGTGCGTAGCCCCAGCGGCCGCTTCGACAGGAAAGTAGCGGTGCGGCGTAAAGGTGACACTCGACAGCCATCCATGTTGCTCCTCGGCAATCGGTCGCCCGCCCCAATGAAACAACCACCGCACTTCGCTGAGTCCTCCACCCAGGCGCACGACGGGCGAAACCGTGCTCGCACCGAAAGTCCGCGCATGAGCCGCCGCCCGCGGGCCTGCCGCAAACTCAAGAACAGAAGGCCACGATGTCTCCAGACCCCAGTCGAAGCTCAGCATGCCGGGTCCGTGAACTTCCGCCTCGATCCAACTCTTCTGAGTTCGCGCGATCGGTCCGCTTCGTGCCGAACCGTCGCTTCGCCACTGCCACGCCCCGTAGCTGGATGTCGTCCAGTGAAGCCGCGGAAGCCACGGCCAGCGCGGGTCCATCGGAACCGGTTCGATCCAGAGGAAACCGCCCCGCCCGAGGGCATGCGTCCAATCTTCAACAGTCGCAAGGGGGAACAAACCCTGTGCCGTAGGATCGGCAATCGATTCGGCAACCAAGTAGTCTCCGCGAACATCAGGAAGATATGCACGGAAATCCAGCGTTCCGAACAGCGGACGCAGATCCGCCGTCGAGAGAAAGGCCGCAGTGGGCGGCAGAGCGTTTAACCGGCCCGGCCCTTCCAAGACGGCGAGTATGTCGAGCAATGTCGCACGGAAATCAGCCTCCTCAGCCAATTGCCACGACTCGATATAAAAGAGTCGCTCGTGCCGTCGCTCGGGGCGGCGCAATTCAGGCGCGGCGTTCACATACCCGCGGATGGCCTCATCAAGATAAGCCCCCGCGAGTTCCCTCGCCTGCGGATCGACCAAAGTACCCAAAGCGGGATGGCCGGCGAGAAGCGTCTCAAGAGTCACGCCCCTGCCATCAATGAGGTCGACCAGACTCTCAACCGCAACGTCGAGATCATTGGATGCGACACCCAGCCGCAGAGCGGCCCCGGCGGCCAACAGCCCGGCGCGGACCAACATTACATCCGTCAAATCCGCCTCGACCACATCCCCGGTGGCGGGCAGACCGAAATACTCCGGTCGGAACAGGATAGAAAACCCGGGCGAACTCACCACTGACAGATGATCCACGGCTCCGGATAGAGCAGGCAATACGCCGTCGCGCACAACGGACCTGATTTCATTTAGATTCGCTCCGGCCGACAACCGGTTTACGTCGAGGTCCGGCATAGATGTCCAGTCATACGGATCGCGCCCCTCGGCGGGAAAGCTCATCCGGTCGAGAAACGCCGCTACGGCGGGCATATCGTACAGGCTCGCCAGATCTGTCAGGGCAAGGGCGACCAGCGCCTTTTCGTTGCCGGGCTCAGCTGCCACCGCCGATGCGAATGCGCTTCTCGCCGCAGGGAGGTCGCCCGCCAGAAGCGCGTTTCGGCCTACGGCAAGTCCGGGGTCGAACTCAAGCGCCGAAACAGACGGTGCGGCCACGAGAGCAACCGCCGCCAAGCACATTCGGAAAACAGGTAAACGAAAACTGGATCTGATCATTGCATAGACTCCGTAAGAAGCACAATTGGCGCCGCGTGGCCCGCATACAAAAGCGTCAACTCACCGCTCGCCACGCCCAGTGCCGTTCCGGCGGGGATGACCCGCGGTTCATCCCCGTCCATTAAACCTTCAGTCACAAAAACAAACCGCCCGGATCGCCATTCCCCGCGGCGCACCACGATTTCCCGGTCTTTGAAACGCACGGTAACGGTATCGAAATAAACGGGATCCCGCAGTTCAGACGCAGCGAAAAATCGCTCCAACTCCGGCCATCCGCCGGGATGCACCACACAAATCGAAACCTCCTCGAACACCGCGTGCCGGAACAGGTTCACATGAAGAAACCCCGTCGCCCGACCGTGGGTACGCAGCCGCTCAGCCTCAAAAACCAGCGCGACGTCCCCTCGGTCACAAAACGCGGTGACGCGCAGACCCTCCGGCCCGTTGTCCCGTGACACCATAATCTCCAGCGCGGAAACAAACGAGACAGGCAAGACCGCAGCCAAAAGAACAGAAACCCAAAGCCAATTATACCTACAACGAAGATAAGGCCCTTTCACAAATCGGAGAGGGAACCGCCGGAAAACCACTCGTCAATAACAAAGCACAACAACCAAAATTCATTCTGCTTTTGTTGGAATTGCCCTGATCGGCTCCAAAAGCGTCAACGAAAGTCACTCCCCCGGATGCTCAAGGGCACGGTACCCCGCCCGCGAGCGCGCCACCGCCAGATCCACCTTGTCGAGGAATTCGACGGGCCGGCACGGCGGCGGACGCTTCAGCATGGCAAGGACACGCGCCCCTTCTCCGTCTTCCAGCCACTCGCGCGTTCCCAGCGCACGGCCCTCCGTGAGAAAGCGCGCGCGCAGCCGCAGCAACTCGTGCGGCTGCAACTCCCCGCCGTTCTTCACCGCTTCCAGCAGCGCCTCCGGGTCGATCCGCACCCCCGTGCCGTCGCCTTTCGCCCCCGCTCCCTTTCCGAGCATCAGCAGACGGTAGCGCGCAAGGGCTTCCGCCGGGTCTTTCGCCGCCGGAAAGCAGGCACAGAGCGCGCGGCAAAGAGACTCATTCCCCGCGAGCGCCTCCGTGTAGCCGCACCAGCGGTAGTTCTCCGGCAGATCCGCCAGGCCCGCCCGCACCGCGTTCAGGTCAATATAGGCCGCGATCAGCCCCACCAGCCAAGGCGTGTCCTGCACAAGCACGCTGCCGAAGCGCTCCGCCCAAAGCGTGCCCGCCGTCCCGTGCGC
>SKLD01000264.1 GCA_007123395.1 Opitutales bacterium | reverse complement strand
GCAAAAGGTCTGTGGCATCGTGGAGGGCCGCGCGCCGATGTGGTGGTGGGTGGCTTTTGTCATCAGTTGCATGGTGGCGAGTTTCACGGTCATGGGCCTCGTCTACCTCACCGTTACGGGTGTCGGGGTGTGGGGCCTCTCGCACCCTGTCTTCTGGGGCTGGGCGATCATTAATTTCGTTTTCTGGATCGGTATAGGCCACGCCGGCACGCTCATTTCCGCCATTCTCTGCCTCCTCAAGCAGAAGTGGCGAACGTCGATTAACCGCGCCGCCGAGGCCATGACGATCTTTGCCGTCATTTGCGCGGGGATCTTTCCGCTCTTCCACGTCGGCCGCGTGTGGTTCGCTTGGTGGCTCTTCCCGTTGCCCAACTCCAACGCCATCTGGCCGAACTTCCGCTCGCCGCTGGAGTGGGATGTCTTCGCCGTGTCGACCTACGGCACGGTGTCGGCGCTCTTCTGGTATATGGGCATGGTCCCCGACCTCGCCACCCTGCGCGACCGCGTGCGCTCCGTCTATGAGAAGCGCCTCGCTCAGGCGAAGAACGGCTTCCAGCGCTCCTTCGAGACCGCCTACTACCAGTTCCGCAAATACTTCTACGGCATCCTCGCGATGGGCTGGCGCGGCTCCAACCGCCACTGGAGCAACTACGAAATGGCCTACCTGCTCCTCGCGGGTCTGAGCACGCCGCTCGTGCTCTCGGTGCACACGATCGTTTCCTTCGACTTCGCGGTGGCCAACCTGCCCGGTTGGCACACCACGATCTTCCCGCCCTACTTTGTGGCCGGTGCCATCTTCTCGGGCTTCGGCATGGTGCTCACGCTCATGCTGCCGCTGCGCGCGCTCTTCGGCCTGCAGGATCTCATCACGCAGTACCACATCGACTGCATGTGCAAGATCTGCCTCGCGACGGGGTCGATGGTTGGCTACGCCTACGCCATGGAGTTCTTCATCGCGTGGTACGGGGCCAACCCCTACGAGGGCTTCGCCTTCGTCAACCGCGCCTTCGGTCAATACGCATGGGCCTACTGGATCATGATCGCTTGCAACGTTATTTCGCCGCAGTTCTTCTGGTTTGCGGCGGCGCGGCGCAACTTGATCCTCGTCTTCATCCTCTCGATTTTCATCAACGTGGGCATGTGGTTCGAGCGGTTTGTCATCGTGGTGTCGTCCCTCGCCAACGACTTCCTGCCCGCCAACTGGAACTACTACAGCCCGACGATCATCGACATTTTCACCTTCGCCGGCACTTTCGGTATCTTCGGCTTCTTCTTCCTCCTCTTTATCCGCTTCCTGCCGCTCCTCGCCTTTGCCGAGATCAAAGCGGTGACGCCGCAGGCGGATCCCCACCATCACCCCGAACACGGAAATGACGATGGACACAAGTAACACCGCATCGTCCCCTGACACCCGCAAGGCCTACGGGATGCTGGCGCTCTTTGACTCCGCGCCCGCCATCTACGAGGCGGCGCGCACGGTGCGCGAAGCCGGCTATACCCGGTGGGACGCGCTCACGCCGTTTCCCGTGCACGGGCTCGACGGCGCGATGGGACTGGGGCGCTCCAAGGTACCCATCTTCGTTTTTATCGGCGGGGTCATCGGGTTTTTTGTCGGCATGTGGCTGGCATGGTTCATGGGCTACTACGACTACCCGCTCATCGTGGGCGGCAAGCCGTACTTCAGCCCCATCTTCCCCTTTCCCGTGGCCTACGAGTTGACCATTCTCCTCGCCGCTTTCGGGGCTTGGGGCGGGATGTTCGTTTGCAACCGCCTGCCCATGCACAACCACCCGGTTTTCAACTACGAAAAATACAGCAGCCTCACGGACGACCGCTTCGCGGTGGTCATCGAGGCGGGAGATCCGCTCTTTGACGCCGAGAGCACCCGCGCGTTCCTTGAGGAGCTGGGCCCGGCGGAAGTGACGCTTATTTACGACGACGCGGAGGACGACGCCTGATGCTGCGCAACTTCTTTATCTTCTACGCCTTTTTCCTGATCCTTGTCCTCACGGTCTTCGGTTTCCGCGGTTGCAAGAGCGAGCGCACGCCCATCGAGATCTTTCCGGACATGGAGCACCAAGCGCGTTTCCATCCGCAGGGGGCGACCAATTTTTTCTCCGACGGGCGCATGGACCGGCCGCAGATTCCCGGCCGCGTGCCCTTCATCACGGCGGAGCAGGAGCAGTTTCCGCACCTCATGCCGGACACCCGCTTCCGCGAGGACACCTACCTCGCCACCGGCAGGCGCGCCAATGGCGAGGATTACGGTGACGGTATCCCCGTAAGCCTGACGGAGTCGAATATGCGCCACGGGCGCGATCTTTACCAGATCTACTGCGCCATCTGCCACGGTGACTCGGGCAACGGCGGAGGCGTGCTCGCCGCCGAACGCTACGGCTATCCGACGATTGTCAGCCTCTTGCAGCAGCGCCTCATCGACCAGACCGACGGCGAGATGTTCGAGACCATAACCCATGGGCGCGGCACGATGGGGGCCTACGGCTCGAAGATCCGGGTCGAGGACCGCTGGAAAGTGATTATGTATGTGCGCGCCCTGCAGCGTGCCTCGCAGGGCAGTGTCGACGACGTCCCTGCCGCACGAAGAGGAGAATTGGACCTATGACGACGAGTTCCGACGTTATTTCGCCGGGGCGTGCGGCCGCCGCCTCCTCAGGCGGGCGCGATCCCTCGCTGCCGCTTCTCATCGCGGGGATCGTCCTCATGGTGATCTCCATCGGCCTGCTCTTCACCGGGAGCGCCGCCGATCCCGCCCGGCCTTTCCTTGGCTACCTTGTGGCTGTCACGTTCTGGGCCTCGATTCTCGTCGGGATGCTCTTCCTCATTATGGTCTGGTGGCTCTTCGACGCCGGTTGGTCGGTCATTATCCGCCGCCAGTTGGAGCATTTTCTCGCCGCCTTTCCGGTCATCGGTTTGGTTATGGTGCCGCTCGTCGCTCTCGGCGTGGCAGGCAGCGACGCCGTGGCGTGGACGTGGATGAATCTCGACGCCGAAGTCGCGGGCGCGGGTGTGACAGTGAGGGAGGATCTTCTCTACCTGCACAAGGCACCCTACCTCAACACGGCTTTCTTCGTCCTGCGCTTCATCCTCATCATCGGCGTATGGGTGGGCCTCGCCTACCTTCTGCGGCAGTGGTCGTTCCGCATGGATGAGACCGGGGACCACAAATACATCTATTGGTCGCGCCGCCTCTCCGCGCTTGGAATGTTCGCTCTCGCTCTGGTCACGACGATGGCCGCCGTGGACTGGTTCATGTCCCTGAACTTCCACTGGTTCTCGACAATGTTTGGGGTGTGGTTCTTCTCCGCGAGCATGCGCGCGGCCCTCTCCGCCACAGTGCTCCTGCTGCTCTGGCAGGCGACGCGTAATGACGGCACCGGCCTGAAGGGGATCGTGAAGCCGACCCACTTCTACTTTATGGGCTGCCTCATGCTGGCCTTCACCGTGTTCTGGGCCTACATCAGCTTTTCCCAGTATTTCCTCATCTACAACGCGAACATCCCCGAGGAGACCTTCTGGTACAATATCCGCGAAAAGAATCCCGACGGATCGCTCAACTCGTGGTGGTGGGTGAGCATGGCCCTCATGTTCCTGCACTTTTTCGTGCCCTTCATCTTCCTGCTCTTTTACAAGAGCAAGTTCGGTACGCGCCTGAAGTTCATTGCGATCTGGATCCTCGTTTTTCATTTGTTTGACGTCTACTTCAACGTTCTCCCGCAGAAGCTGCCCAGCGACGCCAACATCCTCGGCTACGAGGTGCGGCAGTTCATTCCGGGGCTGACGGACGTGACGGTGTTCCTCGGCGTGGGCGCGCTTGTTCTCTGGGCCTTTGTCCGCAGCACCCGCCGCTTCCGCCCGATTCCCGTCCGCGATCCGCGTATCCACGAATCCCTCAACTGCCATGAGTAACGCGCACCCATCCTCCGGGCACGGCGAGCCCTCCGACCGGACGATCCTGAATTCCGCGATCGGTTGGATCGGCGTCGTTGTGACGATTATTCTAGTCTTCACGGTCGCCTACATCTACACGCGCGAGCCCTCCGTCGAGGCGCGGCACGAGGAAGAGCGCTTCCGCATCCGCAACGAAGTGCGCGGTGAGCAGGCCCGCCGTATGACGTCTTACGGGTGGGAAGACCGCGGGGCCGGTGTTGTCCGCCTCGCCGTGGACGACCACCTTTTCCGCATCACCTTGGAGGAATTGCGCGAAAGAAATGAGGAGAAGCTCGCGGGCAACGCCGAGTGATGGAGTTCGGCGGCTACATCATTCTTGGGGCGGTGTTCGCCGGGTTGCTTTTCCTCGGCGCCGCAGCGGTTCTCTGGTGGGCCTACCGGGATGGCCAGTTCAGCGACTTGGAGACGGGTTCGCGCACGATCTTCGACGACGAGGAGGAACCGGAAGGCGAGCAAACCGACTTTTTTCCCAAACAAAACCCGGAGAAACCAGACGAGGCCCCGCGTCGGGGCGAATGAATGCCGCTTGCGCTTGCGAAACCGCGTAGGAACATCCTTTCATACCAATCAGCGCGATGAGTTTTCCATCCACATTGACCGAGGCCATGAGCCCCACGGCGGAACCGAAAGGCGACCTGTGGGCCAAGCTCAGCGAAGTCGACCGCTCCATGAAGGTCCTCGGGGTGTTTTTCATCGTATGCGGTCTGCTCTGGCTCATGCTGGGCACGGTTTTCGCCTTGGTCGCTTCGATCAAGTTTCACAACGTTGACTTTCTCGGCGACAGTGAGTTCTGGACGTGGGGCCGGGTGCGCAGCGCGCACCTCAACGCCATGATTTACGGCTGGGCCTTCAATGCCTCCTTTGCCGTCGCGCCGTGGATTATGGCGCGGCTCTGCCGCACGCGCGTGCGCTTCACCAACATTTTTCTCTTTGGCGGGATTTTCTGGAACATCGGCGTGGCCATCGGCGTCTATGGCATCCTCGCCGGACACAAGGTCGGCGTCGAGTGGTTGGAATTCCCGGCCTATGTCACGCCGATCATCGCCATTGCCTTCGCCTTCATTGGCGTGTGGGTCATCCTTCTCTTCCGCTGGCGGCAGACGGGGCACGTCTACGTCTCGCAGTGGTACTTCCTCGCCGCCTTTTTCTGGCTGCCGTGGCTCTACGCCATGGCGCAGATCATGATCGTCTTCGAGCCCGCGCGCGGTGTCGTGCAGGCCCTCACCAACTGGTGGTTCGCCCACAATGTCCTCGGTCTTTGGCTTACGCCCATCGCCGTGGGCGCGGCCTACTACCTCATCCCCAAGGTGCTGGGGCGGCCGATCTACAGCTACTACCTGTCCGTCATCGGTTTCTGGGCGCTGGCGCTTTTCTACAATTGGGCGGGGGTGCACCACCTTATCGGCGGACCCGTGCCCGCGTGGGTCATATCCGCCGGCACGGTAGCGAGTGTCATGATGGTCATTCCCGTCATCGTCGTCGCCATCAACCATCATATGACGGTCGTCGGCCTGCACCGCGAGGGCTGGGCCAGCCCGACGATCCGCTTCGTCGTCTTCGGTGCCATCAACTATACGGCGGTCAGCCTCCTCGGCTCGGCCATGGCCCTGCGCAGCGTCAACGAGATCACGCACTTCACGCACTTCACCGTGGGGCACGCGCACCATGGTGTGTACTCCTTTTTTACAATGATCATGTTCGGCGGCATCTACTACATGCTGCCGCGCCTCCTCAAGCGCGAGTGGCCCAGCGCCATGCTCATTTCGGTGCACTGGTGGACGACGGCTGTCGGCGTCACGCTCATGGTGGTCGTTCTCTCCATTGGCGGATTTGTCCAAGGCATGCAGCTCAATGCCATCGATCCCGAGACCGAGACCGCTGCCTTCGAGTTTATGGAAGTCATGCGCAACATGATCCCCTACACGGTCATGCGCTCCATGACGGGTGTCCTTATAACCATCGGCCACGTCGCCTTCTTCATCAACATCGTCTGGATGCTCCTCCAACGTGCGGCTAAAGGGAGCGATTCGAAGCCCACTCTGCTCACACCGGGAGCCTGATCGAGCCATGCGGAGCCTACCACTTTTGTTTTTGGGCGTCTTCTTCACGATCGCATCTTCGTGGGTCGGGATCGTGTTGGTGAGCAATATCCAGCTCGGCGGCCTCGAGCCCGCCACGCCGGAGCTGACCGACGCCGAGGGCAACCCCATCGCGGGGGTGTTTTTCGAGGATCCCGAAACCGGCGAGATGCGTCTTGGTCTGAACCAAGAAGGTGTCGAGGCGTGGCCCGTGCAGCTCGTCGGCGCCGCCCAGCGCGGAAAGCGCGTCTACGAGCAAATGGGTTGTCTCTACTGCCACTCGCAGCAGGTGCGGCGGCAGGGCTTCGGGTCCGACTTTGAGCGAGGTTGGGGTGAGCGCCAGTCCGTTGCCCGCGACTACATCCACCAAGAGCGGGTCATGCTTGGCACCATGCGCACCGGGCCCGACCTCGCCAACGTCGGCCTGCGCTACAGTGAGCTGTGGCAGCATCAGCACCTTTTCAATCCGCAGATCACTTCGCCGGGTTCCATTATGCCGCGCTACGCCTTTCTCTACGAGGTACGCGAAATAAGTGAATCGCGCGGGCCGTCGCCCAACGCCATCGAGATCCCTGGGGATTTCCATCCCGGCCCGGGCGAACTGGAAGTCATCCCCACCCAGCGGGCGCGCGATCTTGTCGCCTACCTCATGAACCTACGGCAGGACTACGACCTGCCAGAAATGCGGCGGGAGCAATAGCCATGAGTGACAAGCTTCCACAGGATAAGGGCAAATACCCGACAACCGGCGAGCCGCGCGACACTTTTGAGGGTCATGGCTTCAATGACGACCGACTGCAGCGGGTCCATTCCCAGCTCATGCGCGAAAAGGAGGAACCTTCGGAAGGGTTTTCGCCTACGCCGCTCTTTCTC
>SKLD01000263.1 GCA_007123395.1 Opitutales bacterium | reverse complement strand
GGGCGGCTGTGCGCGAAATCATGGTCGACCGCGTCTTCGGGGCGAGCGGGGAGGAGGTTGTTATCGAGGAGTGCCTCGAGGGGCCGGAGGTCTCCGTCATGGTTATGGTCTCGGGAAGCGGATATGTGTGCCTGCCGCCAAGCCAGGATCACAAGCGTGTCGGCGAGGGCGATACGGGCCCGAACACCGGCGGGATGGGAGCGTATGCGCCGGCGGCAGTGGTCACGCCTGCCTTGGCGGAGGAAATCGACCGCACGATTGTCGCGCCCTCCGTGGCGGGTCTCGTGCATGACGGCCTCGACTACCGTGGCACACTCTACATCGGCCTCATGTTGACGCCGGACGGGCCAAAGGTGCTGGAATTCAATGTGCGCTTCGGCGATCCCGAGTGCCAGGTGTTGTTGCCCCTTTGCGCGCATGATCCGCTCGACCTCATGCTCCGCTGCGCGCGCGGTGAGGAGTTGCCTGCCGGGGTGACGGCTCGCGGCGAAACGGCGGTGATCGTCGTTTTGGCGGCGAAAGGGTATCCGGGAAGCTACGCCAAGGGCGAATCGATCGGTATGCCCGCCGACCTCCCCGCGAACGTCAACATTATCCACGCCGGGACCCGCCGCGGCGAAGACGGCACGCTCCTCTCGGCGGGCGGGCGTGTCCTCGGTGTTGTCGCCTGCGCTCCGGACCTCGCGCGGGCCACCGCCCAAGCCTACGCTGTGTGCGACCAAATCGACTGGCCGGGCAAATTCTTCCGGCGCGACATCGGCTGGAGGCAGTTGCATGCAGGTAAGTGAGTGACGGGGGCGGGCAGAAGCGAAATCCCCTCACGCCTTTACAAAGCCCGTCCTTTGCTCACGATGTTCGCCACTATGTCCCTTGAGCGTAACCGGATCCTCGTGGTCTGCACGGGCAACACCTGCCGCAGTCCCATGGCGGAGAAACTCCTTGTCCATGCCCTTGGTGCCGAAGAGCCACCCCTCAATGCTATGGAAGTGGTGTCAGCCGGGGTGTCCGCCTGTCCGGGGGAACCCGCCTCCGAGGGGGCCGTCCGTGCGCTCGCCAAAGTGGGACTCGACCTCACGCAGCACCGCAGCCGGCCCTTCGACCCGGCACTGGCGGATAAGGCGCTCATTATTCTCGTCATGCGCGAGAGCCACCGCGCCTACCTGCGGGAGAACCATCCTGAACTCGATGTGCCGATGATCCTCTTCCGCGAGCCCATGGGCGAGCCGGAAAACGCCGAGGTTTGTGATCCTTTTGGCGGAGACTTCGGGCGCTACTTGGAAGCCCGCGACAGCATCGCGGAGGCCGTCCCCGCCCTCATCCGGCACATCCAGTCGCTCGTCTGAGCGGCGTCAGGCCGCAGGAGCCTTAGACCCTTTGGATTTCCGCGCGCATCATTTTCCCCGCTTTCCCCGACATGAACAAACACCCGAAAATCGTCATTATCGGCGCCGGAAGTCTTTTCTTCGGACGCAAGTTGATTTGGTCCATGAGCCGGCTCGAAGGGCTCACCAACGGCCACCTTGCTCTGGTTGACACCCACCCGGGGCACCTTTCGCAGATGGAGGCGCTTGCCCGCAAATCGCGCGAGGCCAGCGGCGCGACCTTCGAAATTTCCGCCACGTCGGATTTCCGCGAGGCCCTGCCGGGCGCGGACTTCATCATCCTCAGTTTTTCGCGCGACAACGCCCGCTACCGCGGGCTCGACGTCCAGATCAGCGCCAAGCACGGCATCCGCATGTGCTCGGGCGACACCATCGGGCCGGGCGGGGTGTTCCGCGCTCTGCGCGAGTTCGACGCTGTCGTCGACGTCGTCAAAGCGGTGGAAGAGCTTTGCCCGCGGGCGTGGCTGATCAACTACATCAATCCGTCGGCGGTCTTCGGCATCGCCATGGCAAAGATTTGCCGCACGCCGTATTTCGCCCTCTGCGACAGCCTGCATATCCCGCACCTCCAGCGCCAATACATGAAGATGCTCGGCTTGGACGCGGAGACGATCAACGACTTCCGCATGCGCATTGCCGGGGTTAACCATTTCACATGGCTTTTGGAGGCGACCTACCGCGGTGAGGACGTGCTGCCGCGCATCCATGAGGCGATCCGCGCGCAGGGGGAGACCGAGAATCCGGAGGCCAACGCCAAATCGCTGTTCAATAAACGCATCGCCGCAAAACTGGCGGATGTCTTCGGCGTCGTGCCCGTTTGCACCGCCCACACCAAGGAGTATTTGCCGTATTTCCAAGGATACGGTGCCCATGTCGACGAGGAGGCCGTGCCGCCGCTGTCCCTCTTCGAGCATGAGAAGCGCATGCAGGGCACCGATTGGATGTGGCAGGACATCTCGGATTATGTCGAGGGCCGAAAACCGCTCGTGGAGTTTCTCGAAAAGGGCCGTTCCGACCATGCCACCGATGTCGTGCAGGCGATCTGGAACGATTCGGGCGATCACTTCTACATCAATACCCCGAACCGAGGTCCGGCTGTCCCCAACATGGAGGCGGACGCCTTCCTCGAACTCGAGTGCGTCGTCGACCGCCGCGGCCCCCGGCCCGTCCCCGCCCCGGCGATGCCAATCGGCTTGCGTGCCCTCCAAATGCGCATCCTCGAAACCCACGAACTTACCGTCGAAGGCTACCTGCAAAAGGACCGCTCCCTCCTCGTCCGCGCCCTCGCCGTCGATCCCATTGTCAATTCCCTGCGCACCGCCGAGCGCGTCTTCGAAGACCTCGTCGAAGCCCAGAAAGACGTCCTCCCCGCATGGGTCTCCGCCCCGGTTGCCGCGAAACGCGCCGCCCCGTCGCAGACCGCCGCCGCATCCGTCGAACAAGGCCAGACGGACACTGGCTGGTGATCGCGGCCTTCGCGCCGGTCTTGAGCCCTCACGCAGCCCGGCATAGCCGGGGAGTTTCCGTTGAGCTTGCGAAATCCCGTTTCAACGGGGTTAACCCTCACTCATTGACGCCATCGTAGCCGCCGCAGAATCCAATCGTGTGGGAGGCGGTGGTGGAAAGGTTGGCCACGCGTAGCGACGGAGCCCCGCCTCCGTCGAACCCGCGTTGAGGCTGGTTGGCCCAAGTAAGTTCGCCATGTCCGTGCGCCGTCCGGCGGACCCGGGGCGCGTGCGGGAGAGGGGACATTCCTGTCCCCGGCAGCGGCGGCGCGGTCTTGCCCGCCGCACACGGACAGGTTCCGGGGAGCGCAGCGACGGCATGGCGCAGACCATGTCCGTGCGCCGTCCGGCGGACCCGGGGCGCGTGCAGGAGAGGGGACATTCCTGTCCCCGGCAGCCAACCGCTTGACAAATCACCCGCGCATCAGAGAAAAGTACACCGCCAATGGACCGCTGTCGCCAACAGTTGATCAAGCCCATCCTCCGCACCGAGGGCGACGCGCACCTCACGCCCTTCCGCTACCAGACCAAGTGGGACATGGACTACGGCATGGAGGCGGACACCGCATGGTTCACCTTCGGCCTCGTCGACTACGGCCTGCGCTACGAAATGGAGCCTTGGCGGAATCCCGCCGAGCGAAGCGAGGGCAACGAACGCCGCGCCAGCGGCGGAGTCGGGAACCCCAAACACGGCCGCTTCATCAACCGCGACCCCATCGGCGAAGCCGGCGGGCTCAACCTCTACGAAGCCTTCGGCGGGGATCCGGTGAACCGGTGGGATTTTCTGGGGTTGAGTCCACTACACGATGGACGGATTCGTGTGAATCATGATGAAAGAACGATAACGCTTTCATTGGATGTCTATTTTCGGTCTTCTGTGACGCAGCCGCAGCAACAAATGTTTCGTCGCGGCGCTGACGAGGTTTTTGGAGGTAGAAATATCGGAGGTTACACGACCTCAATTCTTATAAACCCATACCCCCGGAGCCGGGGACCCGGAAGAACGATTGCGGTTGGGTTTGATCTGAGGCGCGGTGTCTACGGTGAGTCGCTAGAGGGGTTTCACATAGATTTCAACATGCGATTATGTGAGCCCCTTAATCCGGCGGAATGGGCGGATATTGTCGGACATGAGATTCTTCATCAATATGGGATCCCTCATTACGACACAGAAAACCCGGATACCGATTGGAAAAATTTGATGTATGAAGACCGTGATCCGAGAGCCTCGCCCCCTCGTGAAATATTGTTGGAGCAGCTATTGGTGGAGGGGAGTAGGTATGTCGTCATTGAAGGGCAGAACAATGGTTCCTCCTCCCGTAACCCGTTCTCAAGATTCTGGTCATGGTTGACCGGGCGACCGAATTATTTGGCTGGTGCTCAGGAAATTGACGGCCTTTTGTATCGGGGAATACATCGCGGAGAAGACGGACTGGATTATCTTGTGCGGGTGATTGAACGTATGGAAACTGCCAACGAAGCGTTGGCGAGGGTTCAATCAGGACCCCGCGGTTACTCAGCGACGAATATGGGTCGATTTGAGGCGCAGGCCGCTCATCACTTGTGGAGAGCAATGAATCCGTATTTTGCTTCATTGGAAAGTCATGTTCGCTTCGGGACGATGTCCTCGCAGTCAATGGCCGCGATGATGGAAGCGCATAGGATTCGCCAAGAATGGGAGGCTAATAATGAAAGATAGGCAAAATAACGATGTGCCGGGTGCGTGGCGGTTTTGGCTGTTGGTATGGGCGCTTATCCTGCTCTGGACGCTTAACATCGTATCTGGTTGTGGTCAGGGATGCATAGAATCCAATTATCCGGAAATTTACCGGACTGATTTCACATGGAGAGCCCACGAAAACGATGCGAATTTGGTGATGTCTGTACGGCATTCCGGTCCCGAGTTGAGTCCTCCGATTGATATCCATATTCGATTCAATGATCGACTTGTCGTCAGTGATTATTTTGTTGTCCGGGACGCCCACGAAGTCATTTGGTATTACTTCAAGCTTCCTGAAGACGAAGAAATCCGCGTGACTGCCGAGTCCGAAGCACTGGGTGCGGAGCGGGAGCTGAAAATATCCATTCCTTCTGAGTCTTCTGAGCCTTGGTGGATGGCCGTGTCCGGGCGCAGGGAGCATAAGTTAATCCATATTAATTTTTCAGAGAAGCCCTTAATCCCGTGGTAATGAGAAATCGTTGGGGTATCACGTCTGTCTGCGACGCCGGCGCAGCGCGCCAGAGCAAAGATGGTCAAGCTTTGCTTGCTCGCAGGGCGAGCGGGACGGGTGCCTTCGGGCGCTCGCGCGAGGCAGAACCGCTTGACGAAGGTCTTCGGATTTGGTTTCCAGATGGAGATGAAATACGACTACAGGGGGCGGCCCGCGCGCTTGCCGTATCCACAACAACGCGCGGCGCGGAGCTGTATGGGAGGTCGACGAGAGGTGCCATTTATGCAGGTGCCGTTCACGGTGTCTTGAAAACCTGAAAACCTCGACGGGAAAAGGTGTTCCATTAGACGGTGTTGAGTGGGGACTGTTGGGAAATCCAGGATTGGGTTTCGGATTCGGCAGTGCCATTGGAAGTGGTATTGTCATAGGCATCGGCATCGGATTAGACAATTCTGAGTTCCCAAACCCCTGATCAAATGTTAGAACTGCTGTCTCCATTCGAATGGATCGTTTCCATCTGGATTGTCGCCACGGCATGGTTCATTGGATCAAAAATCTGGCGGGCTCTGGGACTCAAATACACAATTCCGAAATTAGCTTGTGCTTGTGGAGTATATTATACTGTCGCATTCTCTATTGAGCTCTTTCTTGAAATTCCTGTCGCCGGGTTTTACGGAGGTGTTGCAGATGGTGTTGACAGAAGAACAGTTATGTCTTTGATAGTAGCTTCATTTTTAATAATTCTTCTGCCGATTATTGTAGAACTCATTATGCAGTGGGTGCAAAGGCGGTCTTCGGACAAACGGCAGTAGCGGGACGGTTCTGGGATCTGTGATGGTTCCGGAGTCGGTCGACCCAGAGATGCGGAGCCGTGGTTTGGCGGCCACGACCGCGCTGCGGCGCGTTGGTTTCGCATCGTGCGGAGTGGTCCCGCTGCCGCAGGCCGCCGACCCAAAGCCCGGCAACTGCCGGAGACACGACCCGTCGAACCCGTAGCGACGGAGCCCCGCCTCCGTCGATTCCGCGCTCAAGCCGGTTGGTCCAAACAAGCGGAGAAAAATACCACAAAATCCGTTGCCTCCCTCCGCTCCTGTGCTGCGCGGCCGGAGAGCGGACATGGGCTTCGCGGGTGTCGCCGCAAGCGGCTCGGCACCTGTCCGCGTTTGCGGCGGAGAGCGTCCGGAGGGAGCGGGCCAGATGCGGGTGGGGGAGCCGACGGCGGGAATTGCGCTTCCGTTGCGACCGGGGACAGGACGGATGCGATGCGGAGATGGCCGCCGGCAATGTCCCTCTCCCATGCACCGTCGTTGTTTATGCGGGTTGGCGGTTGGCCGGAAGTTTCCTTCCATTGGGTTCACCCGTGCACGCCGGGGATTTTGGCTCCTGTAGAATCATTGCGGTTGGAAGGTGGCGGCATAGCATCCGCGCTGTCTGATATCTGCGGTGAAGGGTTTGCGAGGCGTTCCGGTGCGGGCGGGGTGCTCACGCACCTACTTTAGCGCAGCGGTGTACGGGAACGGCGTCAGCCAATTCGATCGGCCCCGCCCCCGTCGATTCTTCGCGGAAGATCCGCTACGTAGCGACGGAGCCGCGCCTCCGTCGATCCGGTGGACAACGCCCTTTCACCACTGCAGATGCCTCCGAGAAACGCAGATACCTTCCAGCCGCTCCACCATTAGCGTAAAATGAGCGCCTATCAGCGGTCTCCATCTCCGCTGGAAACGGCGGCAAAGCAATTGCTTTCGATCAAATTAACTACAACGTAATTTTTTATTGACCTGCTGGGAAATTGCGGCAGGATGAAAGCTATGAAGACGGAGTCGCAGGCGAAGAAGGAGGAAGGCAATGATCCCATTCGTGAGGGAGTTGCTCAGTCGATGAGCG
>SKLD01000269.1 GCA_007123395.1 Opitutales bacterium | reverse complement strand
GTGGTTGCCGAGCCACTGCAAGCCGCTGATAAGCCATCGCAGCACGCTTTGATAAGCCACCCCCGGAAAAAGGCTCAAGGCGATGACGTAATAGACCATGAGGGCCGCGGGCAGATCCCGCGCTCGTTTCTCGGTGCAATTGCACTTGGCAACGATCCTTCTGACTTCCGCGATAGGAAAGCAAAGGGCAAGCACGCCCACGGAGAGGTGTTCGGTGGCGGTGTTTCCCTGAGAAATGGTTTTCGCATGCCTAGCCATGCTCAAGAAATCGCATGGTCCGGGAGCCAGGTCAAGCTAAACTGACAGTATTGGGCGAGACGCCTGCGCTCCTTTTTGGAAACCTATTCGTTTAAGTTCTACTTCTCCGGAATTACCGTGACCAGCTCCAAAAGCGTCAACGCCGGTCACTCCCCCGGATGCTCAAGGGCACAATACCCCGCCCGCGAGCGCGCCACCGCCAGATCCACGTTGTCCAGGAATTCGACGGGCCGGCACGGCGGCGGCCGCTTCAGCATGGCAAGGACACGCGCGCCGTCTCCGTCTTCCAGCCAGTCGCGCGTTCCCAGCGCCCGGCCCTCCGTCAGAAACCGCGCGCGCAGCCGCAGCAACTCGTGCGGCTGCAGCTCCCCGCCGTTCTTCACCGCCTCCAGCAGCGCCGCCGGGTCGATCCGCATGCCCGTGCCGTCGCCTTTCGCCCCCGCTCCCTTCCCGAGCATTAGCAGACGGTAAAGCGCGAGGGCTTCCGCCGTGTCCTTCGCCGCCGAAAAGCACGCGGCCAGCGCACGGCAGAGAGTCTCGTTCCCCGCGAGCGCCTCCGTGTAGCCGCACCAGCGGTAGTTCTCCGGCAAATCCGCCAGACCCGCCCGCACCGCGTTCAAGTCGATGTAGGCCGCGATCAGCCCCACCAGCCAAGGCGTGTCTTGCACGATCACGCTGCCGAAGCGCTCCGCCCACAGCGTGCCCGCCGTCCCGTGCGCGAGATTGAACCAGCGCGTGTAGCGCTGCCGCAAGGTGCGCATGAACTCCGAGATGTCCCCCATGCGTCGGCGAAGCCGCTCCCGCAGGGCCTCCGCTGTCTCCGGATCTCCCTTCTCAAGCGCGTGCGCCAGCTCGTCCGCATTGAGCCCGCTCCACTGCGCCCGCGAAGCACCGTAGAGCGCGCGGTAGCGTTGCACCAAGGTCGCATCGTCGCACATCCGCGCCGCCGGATCAATGCGCACGAGAATGTGGAAGTGCGTCTCCAGCACACAGTAGGTGATCACTTCCACCCCGCTGAACTCCGCCGCACGGTGCAATGCTGCAACCCATACCTCCCGCTGCCCCTCCAACAGCAACCGACGCCGCTGAATCACCCGCGATGTCACATGATACACCGCCGGCCCATCTTCTCGTTTTATTCTGATTTCTCCCATAATTTACGAACCATTAAGCACCCCGAGACAGGATACACAAGGCATTTCTTCAAGAAATTTTACCACAAGACAAGAAAGAAATTAATGAAGCTTTGCGTGGCATATTCCGAAGTCTGGAGGCAATATTAAATGTCTTTGAGAAAGTGTGTTCGAGTCACCGGTTGCGCCCGTGTTAGGCTTTCCAGCGTCGCCAAAAGGGGGCGGGGACGTCCGTCGGGGAGCAGGCCGACTGGAGAATTCGCGCTTACCCGCGCGGGCGGGTTCTCGCGTTCCCCTAGCGCCGCTTCGGTGGCAAGCCAAACCCGGAAGCGGGTCCTTTTGTTCTGGCAATGTAGAGTTAGAAAAGCGCCAAGAGGGATGAGACGGTGCCGGGACGAGGCAGCGAACTTTTCCGGACAGTCATTGCCCCGGAGACCTTTGTGAAAGCGAAGCGGAGACGTTTCATTGAAAAGATGGTCGAGGATGTTTTCGCAGATGCTGTCGATGATGCGGGGCATGCTTGCAAAGGCCGGAAGGCCACGGACAAGGTGTTTTACGACGTTCGCAAATTATTTCAACAAAACCTTGTCTTCTCCCGCACGTTCCCGCGCCTGCCGCCCTCTCGCGGAGTGGCACTGTGCTTGCTTGGGCGGGGAGCGGATTTTACCGGATGCCGTTGACAGACGTGCCGGAAGGCGAACGATTTCCGACTTTTGCGCTCCATCCGGTGCGCCGATGCCCGCCCCGGCGGCGGAGTCGAACATCCTTTTTCCATGTCCACAGCTCTTCTCATAGCCATTTTTCTACCGTTCGTGGCGGCGTTTGTCCTGCCGTGGGCCGGGGCGCGCATGGGGCGGCGGGTGCATCTGCTGGCCATGCCGGTGCCGGTGATCTCGTTCGCCCTCATCCTGTGGACGCTCGGCCAGCACGAGGCGGGCACGCAGGCGTTTCTGGACGTTTGGAGCTGGGTGCCGTCGCTCGGGCTCGACGTGGTGCTGCTGGTGGACGGGCTGAGTCTCTTTTTCGGGCTCGTCGTGAGCGGGATGGGGGTGCTGATCTTCTGGTATGCGGGGGCCTACCTCGACGACCATTATTCGGAGCACAACCGCTTTTATAGCTACCTCCTCCTCTTCATGGGAGCGATGCTGGGGACGGCGTTCGGGGGCAATCTGCTCTTCCTCTTTATCTTCTGGGAGCTGACGGGGATTTCGTCGTTCCTCCTCATCGGCTTTCTCTACGGCACGAAGGAGGGCCAGAGCGGCTCGCGTATGGCGCTGCTGACGACCGTCTTCACGGGGCTGGTGCTGCTCGCGGGGGTGGCGCTGCTGGGCTTGCAGGTGGGCAGTTGGCACATGCGCGACATCCTCGCGGCGGATCTCGGCGCGATGGACGCGGGCATGGCGGCGGCGCTGCTGCTACTCTTCGCCATTGGAGCGTTCGGCAAATCGGCACAGGCCCCCTTCCACTTCTGGTTGCCCAACGCGATGTCGGCCCCCACCCCGGTGAGCGCCTACCTGCACTCCGCGACGATGGTGAAGCTCGGAGTCTTCCTCAGCGCGCGGATGTTTCCGGTGTTTGTGGAGCACGAGTTGTGGGCGCCCGTCCTCGCCGGGGTCGGGTTCACGACGCTGCTCATCGGTGCTGTGTTCGCCTTTGTCAGCCACAAGCTGAAGGCGATCCTCGCCTACACGACGGTGGCGATGCTGGGGCTCTTCATCGGATTTTACGGGATCTCGCTGACGACGGGGGCGCGGTTCGACTTCATGCACATCCTCAACCACACCGCCTACAAGGGCGCGCTCTTCATGGTGGTGGGAATCATCGACCACGCCACGCACCAGAAGTACATCACGCAAGTGGGCGGACTGTGGCGGAGAATGCCGCTGCTCGGGATCATCACCATAGTGTGCGCGGCCTCTATGGCGGGGATCCCGCTGACGTCGGGCTTCATCAGCAAGGAGTACCTGCTCACCGAGCTTTACCGCTTTTATGAGTCCCCCGCCGGGCTCCCCGGCTGGTTGCCGCTCGTCTTCTCAATTGTAGCTTTCGCCTTTATGGCGGCGGTCGGTATCCGCTTGGTCTGGCACATCTTTTTCCGTCCTGAGACAAAGGAAGTCACCGAACACTTCCATCATCCGGGGCTCATGATCCACCTGCCGCCGCTCGTCCTCGCCGTCGGCACACTCGCTTTCGGGGTCTTCCCCGCCCTCTTTGGCCCGCTCCTGCACGGCTTCGCCACTCCCGGCCTGCAGCAAATGCTTGATCCGGAATACACCTTCAAGCTCTGGCACGGAATCAACGCCGAGTTTCTCACGAGCATGGGCATCCTCGCCCTCGCGGTGCCGCTCTTCGGCGCGGGCCAAGCGCTGGGCTGGCGGTGGGACGGCATCCCCCGCTACCTCATGCTCGACCTTGCCTTCGAAAAGGGCGTTTACGCTTTGCCTAGGGGCGCCGCGCGCGTTTCGCAACTGCTCCGCGCCGAGTCGCCGCTCGATTATATTCCGCTTATCGCCGTAACACTCTCCGTCTTCACAGGCGGCTATTTGCTGCTGCACCTCGACACACTCAATTTAACGCAGGCGTTTGCGGCCCTCCCCGAGACCTTCTACAAGCAGCATCTCTTTATCGCCACCCTCATCACCCTCGGCTCCTTCGGCATTGTCCTCGCGCGCCGCTGGACGACGCAGCTCATCTTTCTCTCCACGGTAGGCTTCCTCATCACAGTCTACTTCGTGCTCTACCAGGCACCCGACCTCGCCCTCACGCAGATCCTCATCGAGGCGGCGACACTCATTCTCATCCTCCTTATTCTCGACCGCTTCCCCCGCTCCATCCAGCGCGGGCAACGCACGATCAAGCGCAGCGGTTCGCGCAAGTCGCTCAACATCGTCGTTTCCTGCGCCGTGGGGGCGACGATGTTTCTCCTCACCTACGGTACGATCCTGCGCAAAGAGGAGGACTTCATCGGACAGTTCTTCCTTGAAAACACGGTCGAACTCGCGAAGGGCACCAACACCGTGAACACGATCCTCGTCGATTTCCGCGGCTTCGACACGCTTCTCGAGATCGCCGTGCTCCTCATCGCCATCCTCGGCGCGATGGGATTGATCATGCGTTACCGGCGTAAACCGGACGAGCTGGAGGAAGCCGAGTTCGGCCCCGGCGGCTTCACCATGCGCGACTACAGCGAAAAGGAGGAGAAATGACGACGCAGACCTCCATCATCTTTCAGCGGATCACACTGATTGTCTTCTTCATCGCCAACCTCGTGGCGGTCTACATGCTCCTGCGCGGCCACAACTTCCCCGGCGGCGGGTTTATCGCCGGGGTGGCCACGGCCGTCTCCATCGTTCTCCTGAGCTTTGTCTCCGGAGTGGAATCGCTCAGCCGCTTTTTCCGTGTCGACCCGATCCGTATCGCCACCATCGGCCTCCTCATCGCCGTCCTCGCCGGGTGCCTACCGCTCCTCGTTGGCAAGCCCTACCTTGAGACCTTCAACTGGAAGTGGTACGACGTGCCCGTCATCGGAGAGTTCTATTTCGGTACGCCGCTCATTTTCGACGTCGGCGTCTACCTCGTCGTCGTGGGCGTGCTCGTGAAGATCGTCTTCACCCTCATGACATCCACCTTCAAGCTCGACGATGTCATGCGCAAGGAAGCCGCTCTCTACGCTTCGCCGCTCGAAGAACCCATCGAGGAGCACCCCGTCGTGGGAAGCGATATCTTCGACAAAGAAGCCGCCGAACACCGCCAGCGGGCGCAGGGCGCGGGCGAATCCATGACCCCGCCCGAAACCGGCATAAAGACCGAAGAAGCCCCCGCCCCGGAGCCCCCCGAAGCGAACGATAAACCCGATTCCAAGAATCCGTAATCCATTTAAACCGCCATGTTCCTCGTCAGCGCATTACTTGTCGGCATTCTCTTCGCCGTTGCGACCTACCTCATCCTCCAGGGGAGCTTCGTGAGAATTCTCTTCGGGTTCATCCTCATCGCCAACGCGGCCAACCTCGTCCTTCTCTCCATGACGGGCGATCCGCGGGGCCGCTCCGCTCCCGTCGTCCTCGATGAGACCGTGCCCATGGCCGACCCGCTGCCGCAGGCGCTCATCCTCACCGCCATTGTCATCGGCTTCGCCGTGAGTGCCTACCTTGTTTTTCTCCTCTACCGCATCTTTCTCGACTGGAAGACGGACGACGCCCTCGCGCTTTTTGCGAAAAAGAAACCGACGGACGCCTAACCACGCCGAATCCGCTCCATGCAGGCCACCTTTCCACTTCTTGTCCCGTTTCTCACCGCCGTCCTCGGTGTACTAATGATCCGCCCGTCGGCACGGCGGCGCGCGGCGTTCGCGGCCTCCGCCGGGGCGCAGCTCATCTACGCCGTGTGGATGCTCGCCAATGTCTCGGCCAACGGTCCCACCGTCCTCTTCCTTGGCGGCTGGTCCGCCCCCTTCGGAATCGCCATCGTCGTCGATCACATCGCCGCCATCATGGTGGTGCTCACCGCTATCACGGCGCTCGCCTCTATCCTCTTCGGGTTTCTCGAAGTGAGCGGACGCAACGAGCACCCGCTGCGCCTGCCGCTCGTGCAGTTTCTCATCCTCGGCATCAACCTCTCCGTCATGACGGGCGACCTCTTCAACCTCTTCGTCGCCTTCGAGGTCATGCTCCTCTCCTCCTACGCTCTCCTCACGCTCGAGGCGGACGACTGGGACGTGCGCCAGGCTTTCCCCTACCTCGCCATCAACCTTTTCGCGAGCGCGCTCCTCGTCGCCATGTGCGGCTTTGCCTACGGGCTCTTCGGCACGCTCAATTTCGCGCAGATCGCGCTGCGCGCGCAGGAGATGAGCGGCGACCCGCTGCTCGTCGCCTTCGGCATGTTCGCCATGATCGTCTTCGGCATCAAGGCGGGCCTCTTCCCCCTCTACTACTGGTTGCCCAACGCCTACCCCATCATGCCCATTGCCCTCGCGGCGCTCTTCGGCGGCATGCTCACAAAGGTAGGCATCTACGTCCTCCTGCGGCTCTTCGGCACGCTCCTGCCGCACGACATGGATTACCTCTACACCACCCTCGCATGGCTCTCCGCGGGGACGATGTTCTTCGGGGTCCTGGGCGCCGCCTCGCGCACCTACATCCGCGGCATTCTCTCTTTCCACATCCTCAGCCAGGTCGGCTTCATGATGCTCGCCATCAGCCTCATGACGCCCTACGCCTTCGCCGCCGCCATTCTCTACTTGGGGCACAACATCATCGTGAAGAGCAGCCTCTTCCTCGTCGGCGGCGCCACCATGGTCCTCAACCGCACCGACCGGCTCGACCGCACCGGCAACCTGTGGGAGCGCACCCCCGTCCTCGGCGTCACCTTCCTCCTGCTTGCCCTTTCTCTCTCGGGTATCCCGCCGCTGTCCGGGTTCTGGGGCAAATACATGATTGTCGTGGCGGGCTTCACGGCGGGCGAATACGTCCTCGTCGCCATCGCTATCATTACCGGACTGCTCACGCTCTTCTCCATGCTCAAGATCTGGCTCGGCGCCTTCTGGCAGAAGAACGAGGCCGCG